>NZ_LFVW01000101.1:0-26600 GCF_001182915.1 Kitasatospora sp. MY 5-36 | reverse complement strand
ACCCAACTGATCACAACATCACACAGGCCCTAGGCGGGCGACCGGCCGGTGCCGGGCGCGGCGGTCAGCGCCCGGCGGTCGGGTCCGGCGCCCGGCGTGCGGATGGTGGACGGCGGCGCGCGGGGCGGCGCGTGGGCTGGTGGAAGCGCCCCCGCTGCCGCCGCCGTCGCTAGGCTGACGGACACGGGGCTGCCGCGGCGCCCCCTCGACGGACCCGGAACCGGGCGGCCGCGGTGCAACGCCCGCCGCCAGTGAGGAGCAGGCCAATGGCGAGCGAGGCCACCAGCGTGCGGCAGGAACCCCTGGACCCTTCGGGCGCGGGTGCCGCGATCGAGCGCTGGACGCTCACGGCCGGCCCGTACGAGGCGAGCGTGCTCACCCTCGGGGCGACCCTGCACACCCTGAGCGCTCCGGACCGCTCCGGCCGCTCCGCCCAACTGCTGCTTGCCACCGACCGGTTGTCCGAGATCCTCGGCCCGGCCCGGCACTACGGCACGGTGGTGGGCCGGTACGCCAACCGGATCGACCGCTCGTCGGTCACCATCGACGGCGAGGAGCACCAGCTCGCCCCGACCGGCGGCGGCATGACCATCCACGGCGGTCCGGACGGCTTCGCGCACCGGATGTGGGCGGCCGAACCGGTCGAGGGCGGGGTGCGGCTGGCGCTGCACAGCCCGGACGGGGACCAAGGCTTCCCCGGCGCGTTGGACGTCACCGTCACGTACACCCTGGACGCCTCCGGCGAGCTGGTGATCGCCTACCGTGCCGTCACCAGCAAGCCGACCGTCGTCAACCTGACCAACCACGCGTACTTCAACCTCGCGGGTGAAGGCAGCGGCGACGTCCTGGGCCACCTGCTCACCCTGGACGCCGACGCGTACACCCCGGCCGACGAGCGGCAGATCCCGTACGGTCGGACCGAGCCGGTGGCCGGCACGCCGTTCGACTTCACGGCGGCCACGCCGATCGGCAAGTCGGTGCACGACGAGCACCCCCAGCTGGCCGGGCCCGGCGGCTACGACCACAACTGGGTGCTGCGCGCCCGTCCCGCGGACGGGGCCCCGGCGCGGGCCGCGCTGCTGGAGGACCCGGTCAGCGGCCGCACCCTGGAGGTGCTGACCACCGAGCCGGGCATCCAGGTCTACACGGCGAACAAGTTCCAGGGCGCGGTCACCGGCGCGAGCGGCGTCCCGTACGGGCCGTTCGCCGGGATCGCCCTGGAGACCCAGCACTTCCCGGACTCCCCGCACCACCCGGCGTTCCCCAGCACGGAGCTGCGGCCGGGGGAGGAGTTCCGCTCGACCACCGTGCTCCGGCTGGGGACCCATCAGTAGGACCGGTGGGAAGGGCCGACGGCTGGGACCGACCGGCAGGGCTGATCAGGAGGACCGGCCGGCCGGGGCCGGCGCTACGGCCGCAGGTCCCGGCGCATGCAGAGCCGGGGCCAGCGGTCCAGGCCGTGCTCGGCCTCCTTGCGGCGGATCTCGCGCAGGCCCGGTGTGAGTTCCTCCTCGGCCAGCGGCCGGAAGCCGCAGCGGGCGTAGTAGGGGGCGTTCCAGGGGACCTCGGTGAAGGTGGTGAGGGTGAGCGCGGGGCCGTCGGCGGTTTCGGCGAGGTGCTCGATCAGCGCCCGGCCGATGCCGCGGCGGGCGTGGTCGGGGTGCACGGAGACCTGTTCGATGTGGAGGGCGCCGTCCACCGGCTCGGCCAGCAGGTAGGCGGCGACGGTTCCGTCGGGGGCCTCGGCGAGCAGGGCGACGCCCCGCTCCAGGTAGTGCGCCAGCTCCTCGGGTGCGGGGGGTTCGTCCTCGGCGATCTCCGGCATGCCGATCGCGGCGAAGGGTGCGCCGGCGGCCCGCTCCAGCTCGGCGAGCAGCGGAAGTTCGTCCCTGGTGACGGCTCTGATTCGCATGCGTCCAGTCTGCTGCAGAGCGTTTCCGGCCACGCACGGTGGTTCCGTCGGCCAGCCCACGGAGGGGTGAATCGGGCGAAACGGGGCAATCGGTGCCGCCGTCAACTACCGAGTGGCTACGTCCAGGACACGCGGGCGTAACGATCGCGGTTTCTTGCAGAAACTTGCTGCAAGGACTTTCCGTCCCTCTTGCGCCGCTGTTAACTTCCTTCCCGAGCCCGACGGCAGCAACGGTGCGGTCGGCACGAGGCAGCCATTATGCGCCTGTCTCGGAACATCTCGGGCACCCCCACCCTCCCTAGGAGTTCTCATGCGGCGTGGCATCGCGGCCTCTGCCCTCGTTGTGGCCCTCGCGGTCTCGATGGCTGCCTGTGGCAGCAGCGGCTCCAGCTCCGACCGCAAGGCCCACGGGCCGGTCACCCTCACGTACTGGGACACGTCGAACGCCACCAACGAGGCGCCGAACTACCAGGAGCTCGTCAAGAAGTTCGAGGCTGCGAACCCGACCGTCAAGGTCGACTTCGTCAACGTGCCGTTCGACCAGGCGCAGAACAAGCTGCAGACCGCCATGGGGGCCAAGGGTGCTCCGGACGTGTTCCGCTCCGAGGTCGGCTGGACCGCCGCCTTCGCCAAGGCCGGCTTCCTGGAGCCGCTGGACGGCACCCCGGCTGCCGCTGACACCTCCGCCTTCCAGCCGAGCCTGATCCAGCAGGCCAAGTACGAGGGCAAGCTGTACGGCGTTCCGCTGGTGACCGACACGCTCGGCCTGCTCTACAACAAGGAGCTGTTCACCAAGGCCGGCATCACCGAGGCGCCGAAGACCTGGGACGAGCTGAAGACCGACGCCGCCGCCGTCAAGGAGAAGGCCGGCGTGGACGGCTTCTGGCTGAAGGCCGCGGACGGCTACTACGCGATGCCGTTCCTGTACGGCGAGGGCACCGACACCGTCGACGCCGCCGGCAAGAAGATCAGCGTCGCCTCGCCGGAGGCCGTCAAGGCCGTCGAGACCTACAAGACGATGTTCACCTCGCCCGGCACCGTCAAGGCCGACGTCACCACCGACGCCTACGCCCACATGATGGACGCCTTCAACAGCGGCAAGGTCGCAGCGATCGTCCAGGGCCCCTGGGAGATCACCAACATCTACAAGGGCTCGGCCTTCGCCGACAAGAACAACCTCGGCATCGCCGCCGTCCCGGCCGGCTCCAGCGGCAAGGCCGCCGCTCCCACCGGTGGTCACAACATCGCCGTGTACGCGGGTACCGACAAGGCCCACAAGGCCGCCGCGGAGAAGTTCGCCGCCTTCATGACCTCGGCCGAGAGCCAGGCGTTCATCGCGCAGAAGAACTCCACCCTGCCGACCCGCTCCGACGCCTTCACCGCCGACGTCAAGGCCGACCCGGGCATCGCCGGCTTCCAGGCCGTGCTGAGCAGCGCCAAGCCGCGCCCCGAACTGCCCGAGTACAGCTCGCTGTTCGCCTCGCTGAGCACCAACCTGGGCAAGGCCGTCCAGGGTACGAGCACCCAGGACGCGCTGAACACTGTCTCCACCGACTACGCCAAGCTCCTGCCGGGCTTCGCCAAGTAGTCCCTGTGCCCGGCCCGCCGGTCGACGGGTGACAGCGGACGAGGAGCGGCCGAACGCGTGACGGCGAACGAATAACAGAGAACAGATTTCATCATCTGTCAGTTGTTCGCCGTCCGCCGTTCGGCGCCGCCCTCACCTGTCGCCCCCCGGAGGGCCGGGCCGTCGGCTCCCCCCGAGAATCCCCCCGAGAAGGTGCAAACGATGTCAGTCGCCGTGCAGGGCGCCACCGGCAAGGGCAGCCGGGAGCGCGAGCAGCGTCCGGGCCTGCTGGAACGCGTCAAGCGCTCCTACGCCAAGCACTGGTACGCCTACGCGATGATCGCCCCGGTCGTGCTGGTGCTCGGCGTGCTGGTGCTCTACCCGCTCGCCGAGGGCATCTGGCTCACCCTCACCGACGCCAACAGCCTCAACATGGCGCGCAAGATCGGCGTCAACGAGATCCCGGCGACCTACCAGTTCGTCGGCTTCCACAACTACGCCGACATCCTGTGGGGCCCGGGCTCGTACGACCGCTTCTGGTCGCACTTCGTCTGGACCATCGCCTGGACGGCCGTCTGCGTCTTCCTGCACTACACCCTCGGGCTCGGCCTCGCGCTGCTGCTCAACCAGAAGCTGCGCGGCCGCGCCGCCTACCGGATGCTGCTCATCCTGCCGTGGGCCGTACCGACCTTCGTCACCGTCTTCTCCTGGCGGCTGATGCTCGCCGACGGCGGCGTCGTCAACAGCATCCTCTCCTTCCTGCACCTGCCCGAGCCGGGCTGGCTCACCGAGCCGTGGGCGCAGAAGGCGGCCGCGATCATGGTGAACACCTGGGCCGGCGTGCCGTTCATGATGATCTCGCTGCTCGGCGGCCTCCAGTCGATCCCGGCCGAGCTGTACGAGGCCGCCGAGATGGACGGCGCCACCGCCTGGCAGCGCTTCCGGTACGTCACCCTGCCCGGGCTGCGCTCCGTCTCCTCCACGGTCGTGCTGCTCGGCGTGATCTGGACGTTCAACCAGTTCAACGTGATCTTCCTGCTGTTCGGCACCGGCGCCCCCGACGCCCAGCTGCTGGTCACCTGGGCGTACCGCCTCGGCTTCGGCCAGATCCCGCGGGACTACGCGCAGTCCGCCGCCTACGGCGTGATCCTGCTGTCCATCCTGATCGTCTTCACCGCCTTCTACCGGCGCTGGCTCGCCCGCAACGAGCAGGCCAACGGCTGAGGCCCCGGACCCAGTTGACCCACGAAGGCAGGTACCCCCGATGAGCACCACCACCGAACTCCCGGCCCGTGCGGCGGCCCCGGCCCCGGCGGCCCGGCCCGCCAAGGTCCGCCGCCGCGGCGAGCGCAGCCCGCTGGCCCGGGCGCTGTCCCACGGCACCCTGATCCTGGCCGGCCTGATCGCGCTGTTCCCGGTCGCGTGGATCCTGTTCGTCTCGCTCGGCCCGGACAAGACCGACTACCTCCACCCCGGCCAGATCCTCGACAAGCTGACGCTGTCGAACTACCAGCACGTGCTGTCCGACACCGACTTCTTCACCTGGTTCGGCAACGCCCTGCTGGTCTCCGGGGTCACCACCGTGTTCGGCGTGATGCTCGCCGCCACCACCGGCTACGCCGTCTCCCGGATGAAGTTCCCCGGGCACAAGCCGCTGATGTGGTCGCTGCTGGTCACCCAGATGTTCCCGATCGCGGTGCTGATCGTCCCGATGTACACGATGCTCTCCGAACTCGGCCTGCTGGACAGCTACACCGGCCTGATCCTGGTCTACTCGACCACCACCGTGCCGTACTGCGCCTGGCTGCTGAAGGGCTACTTCGACACCATCCCGGTGGAGATCGACGAGGCCGGCCGGGTCGACGGGCTCAGCCCGTTCGGCACCTTCTGGCGGCTGGTGCTGCCGCTCGCCCGCCCGGGCCTGGCGGTGGCGGCCTTCTACTCGTTCCTCACCTACTGGGCCGAGGTGCCGTTCGCCTCCACCTTCATGCTCAGCTCCGACAAGTACACGCTGGCCGTGGGCCTGCAGACCTTCGTCAGCGAGCACGACGCCCAGTGGAACCTGATGGCCGCGACCGCCGTGCTGATCGCGATCCCGTCCGCGGCCTTCTTCTACCTGGTGCAGCGCCACCTGGTCACCGGTCTGACCGCCGGTGCCTCCAAGTCGTAGCGCGCCACCGCGTCGTCACGCACCACCCGCAACGCCGCCGCTCCCGACCACGTCGTCACGCGCCTCCACGTCCCGGCGCCTTCCGCTCCTCTAGTCCCCAAGGGATACCGTCCATGACCCAGAACCTGGCCGACACCTCCCGGCCTGCCGCCGACACCGCTCACGAGGCGAACGTCAGCGCGTCCAGAGGCTGGTGGCGGGACGCGGTCATCTACCAGGTGTACCCGCGCAGCTTCGCCGACTCCAACGGCGACGGCATGGGCGACCTGCCCGGCGTCCGCAGCCGCCTGCCCTACCTGCGCGACCTCGGGGTGGACGCGGTCTGGCTCTCGCCGTTCTACGCCTCGCCGCAGGCGGACGCCGGCTACGACGTCGCCGACTACCGCGCCGTGGACCCGATGTTCGGCACCCTGCTGGACGCCGACGCCCTCATCCGGGACGCCCACGACCTGGGCCTGCGGATCATCGTCGACCTCGTCCCCAACCACTCCTCGGACCAGCACGAGTGGTTCCAGCGCGCCCTGCGGGAGGGCCCCGGCTCCCCGCTGCGCGACCGCTACCACTTCCGCCCCGGCAAGGGCGAGCAGGGCGAACTCCCGCCCAACGACTGGGAGTCCATCTTCGGCGGCCCGGCCTGGACCCGCAGCGAGAACCCGGACGGCACCCCCGGCGACTGGTACCTGCACCTGTTCGCCCCGGAGCAGCCCGACTTCAACTGGGAGAACCAGGCCGTCGCCGACGAGTTCCGCTCGATCCTGCGGTTCTGGCTCGACATGGGCGTGGACGGCTTCCGCATCGACGTCGCCCACGGCCTGGTCAAGGCCCCCGGCCTGCCCGACCTCGGCGGCGCCGACCAGCTGAAGCTGCTCGGCAACGACGTCATGCCGTTCTTCGACCAGGACGGCGTGCACGAGATCTACCGCAGTTGGCGCACGATCCTCGACGAGTACCCGGGGCAGCGGATCGGCGTCGCCGAGGCCTGGACCCCGACCGTCCAGCGCACCGCCAACTACGTCCGCCCCGACGAGCTGCACCAGGCTTTCAACTTCCAGTACCTGGGCACCGGTTGGGAGGCCGCCGCGCTGCGCGAGGTGATCGACCTCTCGCTCGACTCGATGCGTCCGGTCGACGCCCCCACCACCTGGGTGCTGTCCAACCACGACGTCACCCGGCACGCCACCCGGTTCGCCAACGAGCCCGGCCTCGGCACCCAGATCCGCACCCCCGGCGACCGGGCGCTCGGCCTGCGCCGCGCCCGCGCCGCCACCCTGCTGATGCTCGCGCTGCCCGGCTCGGCGTACGTCTACCAGGGCGAGGAGCTCGGCCTGCCGGACGTCACCGACCTGCCCGACGAGGTCCGCCAGGACCCGTCCTTCTTCCGCCAGGCCGGCCAGGACGGCTACCGCGACGGCTGCCGCGTCCCGATCCCGTGGTCCGGCACCGAGGCCCCGTACGGCTTCGGCCCGGTGGCCGGCGGGCCGTCCTGGCTGCCGCAGCCGGCCGAGTGGGCCGAGCTGAGCGTCGAGGCGCAGACCGGCGACCCGAACTCCACCCTGGAGCTCTACCGCAGCGCGCTGGCCGTCCGCCGGGCGCAGCCCGACCTCGGCGCCGGCACCGGGGTCGAGTGGCTGGAGAGCCCCGAGGGCACCCTGGCGTTCCGCCGCGGCGCCTTCGTCTGCACCGTGAACACCACCGGCGAGCCGGTGCGGATCGCGGCCCCGGGCACGCTGCTGCTCGCCTCGACCGACCTCGTGGTGGACGGCGGCGAGACGGTGCTCGCTCCGGACAGCACCGGCTGGTGGGCGGTCTGACGTGGTTGGAATAGGCTCTGGGACCGTGACTACGGCGCGACTCTCAGACATCGCGGCGCAGGCGGGGGTCAGCGAAGCCACCGTCTCCCGCGTGCTCAACGGCAAGGCGAACGTTTCCGCCGCCACCCGGCAGACCGTGCTGGCGGCACTCGACGTGCTCGGGTACGAGCGGCCGACCCGCCTTCGCCAGCGCAGCGCCGGGCTGATCGGCCTGATCACGCCGGAGCTCAGCAACCCGATCTTCCCGGCGCTGGCCCAGGTGATCGAGCAGGTGCTCAGCCGGCACGGCTACACCCCGGTGCTGTGCACCCAGACGCCGGGCGGGTCCACCGAGGACGAACTGGTGGACATGCTGGTGGACCGGGGCGTGGCGGGCATCGTCTTCGTCTCCGGCCTGCACGCCGACACCACCGCCGACCACGACCGCTACGCCCGGCTGGCCGGGCGCGGGGTGCCGTTCGTGCTGATCAACGGCTACAGCGAGAAGATCGACGCGCCGTTCATCTCGCCGGACGACCGCGCCGCGATGTGGATGGCCGTCCAGCACCTGGCCGAACTCGGGCACGAGCGGATCGGACTGGCCGTCGGTCAGCGCCGGTACGTACCGGTGCTGCGCAAGATCGAGGGCTTCACGGCGGCGATGCGCGAGGTGCTCGGGCTCGGCCGGGAGGAGGCCGAGAACCTCGTCCACCACACGCTGTTCAGCGTGGAGGGCGGGCACGCGGCGGCCGGCGCGCTGCTCGACAAGGGCTGCACGGCGATCGTCTGCGGGAGCGACATGATGGCGCTCGGGGCGATCCGGGCGGTGCGGCAGCGCGGGTTGTCGGTGCCGCAGGACGTGTCGGTGGTCGGCTTCGACGACTCTCCGCTGATCGCCTTCACCGAGCCGCCGTTGACCACGATCCGCCAGCCGGTCGAGGCGATGGCCACGGCGGCGGTGGACGCGCTGCTGGAGGAGGTCGGCGGGAACGCCGCCCAGCGCGGCGAGTTCATGTTCCAGCCGGAGCTGGTGATGCGCGGGTCCACCGGGGCCTGCGCGCGCTGAACCCCGGCCGCCACGGCCGTCGGACGGGCCCCGGAGGGCGATCGCTCTCCGGGGCCCGTCGGCGTGCGCGCGGTCGGCCCTCGCGGGCCATGGCGGGCCGTGGCGGGCCGTGGGGTGGGTCAGCCCTCCTGGGCGGTAGGGCGGTCGGCGGTCAGGCGGTGCCCATCGGCGGCCTCGCCGGTACGGGTCTCGGTGCGGCGGCCGCGGGCCAGGTAGTCGCGCAGAACCAGTTCGACGGCGTCCTGGGGGCTCTTGGTGCCGGAGAGCATCATCGCGTCGATCGCGAGGTTCGCGTCGAGGGTGACGGGGACCTGGGCCATGTGACTCCTCCTCGGGTGCAGAGCAGCAGCATGCCCGCTGGGGCGGCGATCCACCACGGAACGGGGCGGAACCGCGGTCGGGAACGGTCGGGCACGCCGGGGCCCCGGGAACGCCGGAACCCCCGGGGAGGAGCGACCAGACTCTCCCCGGGGGTGGTGGGCGGTCAGCGTTCGGACGACGGCCGACAGCTGACGGATAACAGCTGACAGATGTTGAAAGCTGTCAGCTGTTATCTGTTACCCGTCAGCTGTTACCGGCCGTCCGTCGGCCGTGCGCCGTGGACCGTGCGCCGTCCTCAGACCCGGCCGGCGAAGTCCGGGGCCCAGTTGGCGATGCTCTGCTCGCGGACGCCCGAGCTCGGGTTGGCGGCCTCGACGTACTTGCCGTTGCCGATGTAGATCGCGACGTGGTAGACGCCGGAGTCCTTGCCGTTGTTGGACCAGAACAGCAGGTCGCCCGCCTGGAGGCTGTCCAGCGAGACGTGGGTGCTGGCGGCGGCCTGGTCGGCGGCGACGCGCGGGACGGAGACGCCCGCGGCGCGCAGCGCGGCCTGGGTCAGACCGGAGCAGTCCCAGCCGCCGTTGCCGGTGCCGCCGTAGACGTACGCCTGACCGACCTTCGACTCGGCGAAGGAGACCGCGGCGGCCATGCTGCCGGTCGCGGCCGGCGCCTGGGTCTGGGTCTGCGTCTGGGCCTGGGGCTGCGGAGCGGGCTTGGTGGCGGGCTTCGCGGCCGGCTTGGTGGACGGCTTGGCGGCCGGGGCCTCGGGCTGCGCGGTCGGCTGGGCGTTCACGGCACCGCCGTTCGCGGACTGGCCGGACTTCTGCGAGCGGTCGAACCAGGTGAAGTCCGAGCCGGAGGTGCCGGCGGAGGACTGGCCGGCCCGGGCCTGGCCGTTGCCGCCGAAGGACAGCTGCTGGCCCGGGTAGATGGTGTCCGGGCCCTCGGTCAGGGTGCCGCGGTTGAGGTCGTACAGCCGCTGCCAGCCGCCCTGCACCTTGTGCTGGTCGGCGATCGCGGACAGCCAGTCGCCCTCGACGACGGTGTAGTCGCCGCCCTGGGCCTGCTGCTGGCGCTGCTGCACCCAGTCGCTCCGGTTGCCGGAGGCGGCGGAGTCGGTGGAGGCCTGCGCGTCGCCCTGGGCGGGCGCGGCGGGCTTCGCGGCGGGGGTCTGGGGCTGCGCGGGCTTGGCGCTGGGCTTCGCGGCCGGAGCGGCCGGAGCGGCCGGCTTGGCGCTCTGGGCGGGCGCGGCGGGCTTGGCGGCGGTCGAACCCGCCGAGGTGTCAACGGCGGCCGCGGCGCCGCCCTTGGTGAGCCCGGCCTGGACCGAGCAGACCGGCCAGGCGCCGGGGCCCTGGGAGGCGAGGACCTTCTCGGCGACGGCGATCTGCTGGTCCTTGGTGGCCAGGTCGGCGCGGGCCGCGTAGGCCGTGCCGCCGAAGGCGGACCAGGTGCTGGAGGTGAACTGGAGGCCGCCGTAGAAGCCGTTGCCGGTGTTGATGCTCCAGTTGCCGCCGCTCTCGCACTGGGCGACCTTGTCCCAGGTGGCGACGGAGGCGGCCGAGGCGGTGCCGGTGGTGAGGCAGGGGACGGTGAGGCCGACGCCCGCGACGCCGAGGGCGGCGATCACGCGACGGGTACGGCCGGACAGACGGGTGCCGTTGGTGGGCAGCATGAAGACGTGGTCCTCTCCCACGCCTGCGAGGTGAGCTGTCGGATTCGGGCTGGAGTTGCCCGGCCGTGCGGTGAGCACGGCTTCACCCCTAGCCCTGGACCGTTCCGGAGAGCGGTCCGGGGCGACTTACCTGTGGGTCCCCCGCTCCTGCCGTGGTGCGTTTTCGCGCTTCCAGGACATCCGACGGCAGGACTCGGCGTTGCGGATGACCGGGTTCGTGTGGTCACGAACGGGGAGCACGTTAATCAGACTTAAGTTCAAACTGCAAACCACTGTGATGTGCATCACGGTTTAGTGGAAACTGCCAAAATTGCCACTCGCCATGATCGTAAATGATCGTTTTCAGGCAATGCTGTTGTGGAAGCCGACAACTGGCTCCGCCTCAGGAGTGGCGTGACGGTGCGTCGAATCGCGGAGTGGCGCACTCCGGCGGGTGGGGGAGCGGTCGCGATCGGAGCATGTGAATCCACGCTCCCTATTTCCTTTCAAATAGCGCCAGAACGGACATTCCCCTTCATTGCCGGGTGACTCCCGTACGGGACGGACGGGGTGGGGGAAGTACGCGGAAGGGCCCGGAACGCGATCCGTTCCGGGCCCTTCGGTGCGCGCGAACCCGCGCGCGGTGTCCTTATCGTCCGCCAGGCCCCTCGGCGGCCGCGTGGGCGCCACGGGAGCCCTCCACGACCCCCTCGGCCTCGGCGGCGGCCGCCGCCTCCGCCTCGGCCCGCGCCAGGTCCTCCGGGGACGGCGTGGGCAGCGCGGCCAGGTAGGTGGAGGCGATCAGCTGGCCGACCGACGGGTAGGCGCCCAGCGGCGCGGCCGACGGGCAGCCGGTCTCCTCGGCGGCGGTGGCGAGCAGCTCGGAGTCCGCCTCCGGGCCGATCACCAGCGGGGCCAGCGCCGGGCGCTGCGAGCCGGTGTCCTTGAGGTGGTTGACGGCCGCGGCCACCGAGCCGGGCACGTCGAGCGCGGCGGCGACGACCGGCACGGCCAGCCGGGCGGCCAGCAGCACGCCGGTGATGCCGGCCGCGGCGGCCGCGTCCTCGCCGCCGACGGTGGTCAGCACCACGCCGTCCGCGGCGGTCGCGATGGCGAACAGCCGGGCGCGGTCGGCCCGGGCCAGCCCGGCCTCGGAGAGCCGGACGTGCACGGCCTCGGCCAGCAGCGGGTGCGGGCCCAGCGGGTCGGTGACGGGCGCGCCGTACTCGGCGGCGAGCGCGTGAAGCCCGGTCAGGAAGGTGTGCGGGCCGGGCACCAGTGGCACCAGGACGGGCATCGGCCGCCCGGCCTCGGCGGCCAGGGCCAGCAGCTCGGCCACGGTGCGGTCCTCGCCGCTCGCGCCCGCCGCACCGTCACCGGGGAGGTAGCCGACGGCGGTCTGGACGCCGTTCTGCTCGGTGCGGACGATCGAGAGCAGCTCCTCGACGACCGAGCGGGACTCGGGCCCGGCGGTCGCGGGCACGGCGAGCACCAGGGCCGGGGCGCCGGCCGGGATCTCGGGGCGCTCGGGACGACGGTGGCGCCCCCGCGCACGGGAGCCTGGAGTACGGACGGGCAGTGGCGCGCCCGGAATGGCTGCGGTGCTCATGCCGGAGATCGTAGGACATCGGCCCGTCCGGCTTGCAGTCGGCTGCCGTACGGGTTTCGCGTGCTCGCGGTACGGACCCGGTGCGTCTCCCGCGCCGGTCCGGGCGCTTTGCCTACAATCCGGACATTCTTCGCCCAACCCCCGCGTGGTGGCCGGTGCTTGTCCCGACGCGATCCGAGGGGGCGGGCGTTGCACCCGGGGCGCGTGAGATGTCTCACAGCATGAGCCCGGCTTGACGGAGGGTCACGGGCGGGCGACTCCCGGCATTCGAAGATCAACATTCAGCGGGGAGGTGCTCACGGCCGGTTATCGCGGGCTCGACGATTCATCGGCTATGTCCGTTTACGTACCGTCAGGGGAAGGGCCCGTGAAGAGTTCGCGGCTGCGGGTAAAAGGCCTCGTGCACCTGCAATGTCCCGTGCTGATGCACGTGCACTGCGGCTATCATCACGTCAAGTGAGGCGTTGTGCCGGACCGGTACGGGGCCGGTCCGTTCGTTTCGGCGGTGCCGGGGGCGCCGCGCTGGACGACAACTCCGGAGCTCTTCGGGAGATTTCTATGCACGACTCGCAGGACACGCGCGGCTCGTACGACACCTACAACGGGATGGCCGCCGCCGATCTCCAGGGGGTGGTCTGGCAGAAGAGCCGGCACAGCAACTCCCAGGGCAACTGCGTCGAGTTCGCGGCCCTGCCGGGCGGCGACGTGGCGATGCGCAACTCGCGGTTCCCGGACGGCCCCGCCCTCATCTACACCCGGGCCGAGATCTCCGCCCTGCTGCTGGGGGCGAAGGACGGGGAGTTCGACCACCTGGCGGTCTGACCGGCCGCCGTGCTCCATCATCGGGGGGCCGTCGTGGGTGCCGACACCACGACGGCCTTTGTCTTTGTCTCCTCCGGATGTCTTCGCTCCGGAGGCCTCTCCCGGATCCGTCCGGCCGCCCGGCCGCGCTGAGCCGCTCGCGGTTCCGTGGTGCCGGAGGCTCTCGACGGGGCCTGCTGGAAGCGCCCGGGGTGCGGTCCTCCCGGGGTGTCCGTCGACCGGCCGCGCGCCGTCCGGCGCGGGGTCCGTCCCGAAGGCAGGGCTCCTCCGGAGCGCAGGGCCTGTCCCGGGGTCAGGGCTCGTCCGGAACGCCGGGCCCGCTCGGAGCACGGGGCCCGCTGGGAGTACAGGACCCGCTCGGAGCGCGGGGCCCGTCCTAGGCCGAGCGCCGATGCCGTCCGCCGGCGTCGACGGGACCGTCGAGCGGTGAGCGGCCGCCGAGCCCGGGGTGTCCGTCCAGCGGGGAACCGCCGACCGACTCGGCCTCGAACATCGCCCAGACCACCTTGCCGCTGCCCAGCGGGTGCCAGCCCCAGGAGCGGCTGAACGACTCCACCAGGTGCAGCCCGCGGCCCGATTCGGCGACGAAGTCGGCCTCCCGGGCGACCGGGCCGGTGCTGCTCGGATCGCTCACCGCGCAGACCACCTGGGGTGCGCGGTGCACCAGGCTTATTCGGATCGGCAGCCGGCCGTCCGCGGTCGGCTTCATGGGAAAGTCGTACTCGCCCAGGGCGCCGCCCGACGGGTCGGGCCGTGCGCCGATCGCATGCCGGAGCGCGTTGGTCACGAGTTCCGAGGCCACCAGCGCGACGTCGTCGAACAGTTCCGTCAGGCCCCAGAGCTGGAGCGTGCTCCGAGCGAAGTCCCGCGCGGTTCTGACGGCTTCGAAGCGAGGAGCGAGCGTACAGGTGACCACATGGGGGTCAACCGCCAAAGCCGTACCGGTGCTCATGAAGAGCTCCTCCCATAAGGGGGCGGACACGGCTGGACCCGCCGGGGTCATGCCGGTCACCTCCGACTCGCTCGGCCGCTCGGCCGCCCCCTCGACCAGGCGCGCGCGCACTCGAACGCCCGATGACGCGGGGGACGCCGTCGGGTCGGTGCACGGAGTCGCGCGTGGGGTCGACGCGGAGCCCGCGGGATTGCCAGGGATGTGCAGGTGCACGTGCACCATGGTGGTGTGCGCTCACTGCAGATGCAAGAGTCGATTCACGTGCAGTCGCACTATTGGCATATGCAAGCGCCGAATGCACGTGCATCCTGGTGCGTGGAGTGCAGAACTGATAGGAACATCCGTCAGTATCGGCACCGTGAGCGCTCAACTGATGGCAGACTGTGCGCTGTTTGCCCTAGGTGGAGGTTTCGACCGCATGACCACAGTTCAGCCGGGCGGCGGCTCGATGGTCCGCCGGATCCTCCTCGGCTCGCAGCTGCGCCGCCTGCGTGAGGCGCGCGGCATCACCCGCGAGGACGCGGGCTACGCGATCCGGGCCTCCGAGTCCAAGATCAGCCGCATGGAACTCGGCCGCGTCAGCTTCAAGGAGCGCGACGTCGCCGACCTGCTCAGCCTGTACGGCGTGGACGACGGCATCGAGCGGGAAGCCCTGCTCGGCCTCGTCCGCGAGGCCAACAAGTCCGGCTGGTGGCACAGCTTCAACGACGTGCTGCCGGGCTGGTTCCAGACCTACGTCGGCCTGGAGGAGGCCGCCCAGCTCATCCGCACCTACGAGGTGCAGTTCATCCCCGGACTGCTGCAGTCCGAGGAGTACGCACGGGCGGTTTTCGGCCAGAGTCGGCCGGTCATCAGCGAGGAGGAGGTCGAACGGCGGGTCAGCCTTCGGCTGCGCCGTCAGAAGTTGCTGACCGAGGGGGCCAGCCCGCGCCTGTGGGCGGTCATCGACGAGGCCGCGCTGCGCCGGCCGGTCGGCGGGCCCCAGGTGATGCGCGGTCAGGTGCAGTACCTGATCGACGTCGCCGAGCAGGCCAACGTGGTGATCCAGGTCATGCCGTTCCGGTTCGGCGCGCACGCGGGCGAGTCCGGGGCGTTCACGATCCTGCGCTTCCCGGAGCAGGACCTCGCGGACGTGGTCTACCTGGAGCAGCTCACCAGCGCGCTCTACCTGGACAAGCGCGACGACGTCGACGCCTACATCCAGGTCATGGAGCGGCTCTGCGTGGACAGTCTCACGCCGGAGCGCACGATAGACCTGCTCGCCTCGATCCTGAAGGAACGCTGAGCCGCTGCCGTCCGGGGCCTGTGAGATCCCTCCCTCGCGAGGCCCCCGGCAGTCGGTCCGCCAGGCCGCCCACCCGCCGTCAGTCGCGGGCCGGCGGCCTCTCGCGTTCCGGCGGGGACGGTTGCGGCGGGCGGCCCAGCTCCCAGGCCAGGTCGTAGCGGCGGAAGAGGTCGGCCCGGATCGGCGCCAGCGGGATCTCGGCGCCCGGCAGCAGCACCCCGATGCAGCCGCCCATCAGCGCACTGCGCAGGACGGCGTGCTCGGCGACCGGGTCGGGCGCGCCCCAGTCGAGCAGCAGCCCCTGGAGCAGGGCCCCGAGCTGCTGCTGCTCCGGGTCCTGGACGAAGGCGCCGGTGTCCGGGTCGAGGATCAGTGCCAGGTGCGAGCGCATCACCCGGGGGTGGTCCAGCGCCAGCCCGAGCACGGTGTCGATCGCCCGGGCCAGCCGGGCGTTCGGCGAGGAACCGGGTGCCAGTTCCGCCAGGGCGCAGGCCAGCGACTGGTGCATCATCCGGTGCGTCGCGGACTGCATCAGCAGCCGTTTGCCGTCGAAGTAGTACGAGAGCAGCCCGCGGGCGAGCCCGGCCCGCTCGGCGATGTCCGTCAGCGTGGTGCCCGCGTATCCGCGCTGGTCAACCAGCTCGACGGTGGCCCGCATGATGCGTCGGCGGGAGCGTTGCCGCATCTCCTCATTGACCGAATCCCCGCGAGGTGCCATCGTGTCTGCTCCGAACGTTCGTTGGCTGCCAGCCAATATACTTGCGGAGCCGACAGCCGCACCGAGGAACCGTGCCCCGAGGGGCGCTGCCCGGGCGGCCGCCACGAAGACGGCCGGCTCCACCAACACGGGGGTTTGGTGGAGCCGGCGCCACGGCCCGACGGCCCGGAGATCGGCCGCGGGCGGGGCCCGGGGTCAGCGCTCGGTCAGGACTTCTGCGCGGGCCGCGGTCGACCCGGCTGATGAGTAATCATAATCCGGCACCGGCGCGGGAGTTGAGGCGCGGCGCCGGTCCACCAGGGCGCCGGCCGCCGCGACCACCAGGCCGACCAGGGCGACCATCGTGACGAACAGCAGCGCCGGCCGGTAGCCGTCCAGCTGGGCCTGCGGGCTGTCGCCGCCCGCGCTGCCGGCCGTGATCATCGCGGTCGCTCCGGCCAGGACCACCGCGGTGCCGACCTGGATCGCGGTGTTCACCAGGCCCGAGGCCAGGCCCTGCTCCTCGTCGCCCACGCCGTCGGTGGCGGCGATGTTCACCGAGGGGAAGGCGAAGGCGAAGCCCACGCCGAGCAGCAGCATCGAGGGCAGCACCAGGCCGGGGTACGAGCTGTGCTCGTCCAGCCGCAGGAACAGCGCGAAGGCGGCGACCAGCGAGAGCAGGCCGATCGGCAGCAGCCGCCCGGTGCCGAAGCGGTCCACGATCGGGCCCATGAAGGGTGCCGAGAGCGCGATGAGGGCCGCGGCGGGGAGCAGGCCGAGGGCCATCTCCAGCGCCGACCAGCCGAGCAGGTGCTGGAGGGAGAGGGTGACCACGAACTGGAAACCGCCGTAGGCGCCGGTCATCGCGAAGGCGACCACGTTGGCCCGGGCGACCGAACCGTTGCGGAAGATGCCGAGCCGGACCAGCGGGTGCGCGGCGCGGCTCTCCACCCGCAGGAAGGCGGCGGCCAGCAGGGCGACGACGAGCATCGAGCCGAGCGTGCGCGCGCTCAGCCAGCCGGCGCCCTGGGCCTCGGTGACGGTGAAGACCAGCAGCAGAACGGTCGCGGTGCCGGTGATCGCGCCCAGCGCGTCGTAGCCGCCCTTGGCGCGCTCCTCGACCGGGCGGGGGAGCAGCCGGGCGGCGAAGACCAGCGCGAGCAGTGCGACCGGGACGGGCATCAGGAAGGTCCAGCGCCAGCCGACCGAGGTGAGCAGGCCGCTGAGCACCAGGCCGAGCGAGAAGCCGCTGGCACCGCAGGTGGTGTAGATCGACAGGGCGCGGTTGCGGGCCGGGCCCTCCGCGAAGGTCGTGGTGATGATCGACAGGCCGGCCGGGGCGGTGAAGGCGGCGCTGACGCCCTTGAGGAAGCGGGCCGCGATCAGCAGGCCGCCGTCGTCGACCAGGCCGCCGACCAGTGAGGCGGCGGCGAAGACGCCCAGGGCGACCAGGAACACCCGGCGGCGGCCGAGCAGGTCGGCGGCGCGTCCGCCGAGCAGCAGCAGACCGCCGTAACCGAGCACGTAGCCGGAGACCACCCACTGCAGGGTGGAGGTGGACAGGTGCAGGTCGGAGCCGATGGACGGGAGGGCGACGCCCACCATGGAGACGTCCAGGGCGTCCAGGAACATGGCGGCGCAGAGCACGATCAGGGTGCCCCAGAGGCGGGGAGTCCAGTGCGGCCCGCTGGTTGACGGGGCATCGGGTGATGGGACGGTCGCGGGGGTCATGGGGAGGACAGTACATGCACATGCATTCAATGCAAGTGAATTAGATGTGAACGCAATAATTGTCGATGCACGTGCTAGGGTGGCGGCGTGGCTGAACTCGACTCCCCGGCGGAGACCGGTCTCGTCGCGCAGTGGCGCGAGCTGCTGGCCCGGCACGCCGCCGCGGCCTGCATGCTCGACCGCGAGCTGGGCGACCGGTACGGGCTGGGCATGAGCGAGTTCGAGGTGCTGGAGCGCCTCGTCGAGGAGTGCGGGGGCGGCGGCGGGCCCGCGGTGCGGGTGAGCGAACTGGCCCACACCGTCCACCTGAGCCAGAGCGCGCTCTCCCGGCTGATCGCCCGCCTGGAGAAGGCCGGACTGGTCACCCGGGCGATGTGCGAGAGCGACCGGCGGGGCGTCGTGCTCACCCTCACCGAGGCCGGGCGGGAACGGTACGAGCAGGCCAGGCCGCTCCACCGCCAGGTGCTGGAGCTGACCCTCGGCGGCGGACTCGGGCCGGCCTGCGGATCGTCCACCGACTGACGGAACGGTTTCCCGGCTGACGGAACGTCAAGAACCCCTGGCTGAAGCCGGGTTGGCCTCAGAGCAGCGAGTGCAGCCCCGGTGCGGCGGCCAGCAGGACGACCACGGCGGGTGCGGCGAGCGCCCCGACGGTGAGCCGCAGCCGGTGCGGGACGGAGAGCCGCGGACGGCCCGCGAGCAGCCGGTCGACCCGCTTCGGGGACTGCGCCAGGCCGGGCGGACAGGAGCCGAACACCCCGCGGTCCAGGTTGAGTTCGGCCAGCGCGAGGGCGGTGGTGTGCCGACCGTGACGACGGGCGGCCCGGTCGTCGGCGGCCAGCTCGACCAGCTCCGCCACCTGGTCCCGGAAGGCGCTGAACACGCCGACCCCGGGGAAGCCGGAGGCGAGCGCCTGGGCGAACTGCTGGAGCCAGTGGTGCCGGGCCCGGACGTGGCCGCGCTCATGGCTCAGCACGGCCGCCAGCTCCCGGTCGGTCAGCTGCCGGAGGGCGCCGGTGGTGACCACCAGCCGGGAGTCCGGTCCGGGCAGCGACCACGCCTCCGGGCGGACGTTCTCCAGAACCACCAGCCGCTCCCGGCGGCTCCGGTCGCTCTCGATGCTGTCCGGCAACTCGGGTGCGCGGGTGGACAGTTGGGCGTGCCGGCGATTGCGCAGCGCCTTGGCCGTGCGGACCTCGCGGGTGAGCGCCAGCACCGTCTGCACCCCGCCCGCGGCCAGTGCCGCGGCGCACAGCCGGCCCCAGCCCTCGGCCTCCTGGAGGCCGTACGCCGCCTCCACGCCGTGCGGCGCGCCGCGGAACAGCAGCGCGCGCAGCTCCGGCAGGGCGGCGGAGGCCGCCAGGAGGAGGCCCAGCGCACAGCAGAGCAGGACGGCCACCACCAGGCACTGCCACACCAGCAGTGCCAGCACCGGTTCGCGCTCCGCCCAGCGGGCCCGGGCCAGCAGCCGGGGCGCGACGGTCGAGAGCAGCAGGCCGAGCAGCAGCAGGCCGATCAGGGCAGGCATCGATGGGCTCCCCGAGTACGCACGGAACGCGACAACGCGCTCCCCGCCAACCTATGCGCTGGCGACGTCCGGTGGAACGGCTTTCGTCCGGCCAGTGACCAACGCCACGCCCGGACGGGGGCCTTGGGGCGCCGGAGGTCGTGGCGTGCGGCCGTCACATGGTCAGGAGCATGGCGAACATGCCGATCCCCATGGTGAGTCGGCAGGCCTGCGGCAGACCGGCGGTGCCGACCGCGAGGGCGCCCGCCGGGGTGCGCAGCAGTCGGCTGCCGGTCCAGAGGGTGTACCCGCCGAAGTAGAGGAGGAGCGTCCCGGTCAGCACCGGAAGGCCCAGGGCGGCGGCCTGGTGGTGCCCGTGGCCGGAGGCGCCGGCCATCGCGAGGGCCATGTACGTCATGGCGAGCGCGCCGACCGCGTGGTGCAGGCGGTGCGCCCGCCCGGCCGGGGCGTGGACGGCGGCGAGCAGGAAGGCGGCGGCGGGGAGGCCGAAGAGCCCGGCCCAGACGGCGGCTGGGACGGTGGCGCCCGTGACGGCCATCGCGGCCATGCCGAGCCCCATCAGGGCCTCGGCGGCGTCGGACTCGCGGGCGAGCGGCCGGTGTGCGCCGCCCGGGGCGCAGGGGGAGTGGCGCAGCCGGGTCAGGCAGGAGGTGCCCGCGCCGGCGGCGAGGAGGGCGAGGAGCCAGTTGACCAGGGCGGGTCCGTGCAACGGCGGCCTCCCGGGGCGGTGGGCGACGGGGCGGCGGGCGGCGAACAGATGACAACGGACAGCGGTCAGCGAACAGATGATGAAATCTGTCGGCTGTCAGTTGTCACCCGTCGGCTGTCGCCCGTGCGCCGCCCCCGTGCGCGGCGACGGACGTCCGGTCCACGATCACCGCACCCGGCCGGGCGTGGCCAGGGCGCGTACGGGGGCGCACAGTGGTGCCCGTCCTTGCGAAAGCCCTGGCCGCACGCCTGCCGCACGCCTCGTGGCAAGCCCCGGCCGCAGAGCGCGGTACCCGCCGGCCGGGCGTGCCCGCTCAGCCCTGGAGCCGCCCCGAGGCGACCACCCGGCTGAGGAACTGCCGGGTGCGCTCCTCCCGCGGGTCGCCGAACACCTGCTCCGGCGGCCCCTGTTCGAGCACCACCCCGCCGTCCAGGAAGCAGACCCGGTCGGCGACCTCGCGGGCGAAGCCCATCTCGTGGGTGGAGAGGACCATCGTCATCCCCTGCTCCTTGAGGTCCCGCACCACCGACAGCACCTCGCCGACCAGCACCGGGTCGAGCGCCGCGGTGATCTCGTCCAGGAGCAGCAGCCGCGGCCCGGTGGCCAGCGCGCGCACGATGGCGACCCGCTGCTGCTGCCCGCCGGACAGCCGGTCCGGGTACTCCTTCGCCTTGGCCGCCAGCCCGAGCCGGTCGAGCAGTTCCAGCGCCCGCGCCTCCGCCTCGGCCCGGGCGACCCGGTGCACCCGGCGCGGCGCGAGCGTGATGTTCTCCAGCACCGTCAGATGCGGGAACAGGTTGTACGACTGGAACACCACGCCGATCCGGCGCCGTACGGCGTCCTCGTCCGCGCGCGGATCGGTGATCTCCTCACCGTCCAGGAAGATCGCCCCGTCGTCGATCCCCTCCAGCAGGTTGACGCAGCGCATCAGCGTGGACTTGCCGGAGCCGGACGCCCCGATCAGCGCCGTCACCGAGTGCTCGGCCACGGCGAGGTCCACGTCGCGCAGCACCACCTGGTCGCCGAAGGTCTTGCGCACCGACTCCAGCCGGAGCACCTCGCTCGACGTCACACCGCACCTCCCTGCAGCTGGCGGCGGTTCATCCGGGTGGTCAGCCAGTCGGCGAACCGGGTCAACGGAATGGTCAGCACGATGAACACCAGCCCCGCCACCAGGTACGGCGTGAAGTTGAAGGACCGGGCCGCGATGATCTTCGCCGCGTACACCGCGTCGATCGCCCCGCCGATCGAGACCAGCCCGGTGTCCTTCTGGAGGCTCACCAGGTTGTTGAGCAGCGGCGGCACCACCCGGCGGACGGCCTGCGGCAGCACCACGTACCGCATCGCCTGCGCGTTGGTCAGCCCCAGCGACCGGGCCGCGGCGCGCTGGCTCGGGTGCACCGACTCGATGCCGGAGCGGAACACCTCGGAGACGTACGCGGAGTACGTCAGCACCAGCGCGGCCCCGCCCAGCAGCAGCGGATCGGTGGTCACCCCGGTCAGCCGCAGCGCCGGCACCCCGGTGATCATCACGAGCAGGCAGATGATCATCGGCAGCCCGAGGAAGAAGTCCACGTACGCGGTGGCCAGCAGCCGCACCGGCAGGAAGACCGGCCCGCGCAGCGTCCGCAGCACCGCCAGCAGCAGCCCGAACACCAGGATCAGCGCCCCGCAGCCGAGCATCAGCTCCAGGTTCAGCCGCAGCCCCTTCAGCACCTCGGGCAGTGCCTGGCGGGCGTAGTCGAGGTTGAAGAAGGTCCGCCGGGTCACCTCCCAGCCGGGGGAGTTGACGACCAGCAGGTAGAGCACGACGGCCGTCGCCAGGGTCGACGCGGTGGCGATCAGCGCCGAGCGGCGGGCCCGGGAGCGCCGGTAGGCCTCGTGCGCCAGCCGCCGCTCGGACGGGCGGTAGCCATCCTCCGCGGCCGGCGTCCCGGTCCGCGCCACCGGGGCCTTGGCGAGGTCCACCGAGCCCTCCCGACCCGACGATTCCCCGCCCGACGATTCCCCGCTCGGCCGGGGGCCCAGGTCAGCACTCACTTCAGCACCGGTGCCGAGACGGCGTCGGAGAGCCACTGCTTCTCCAGCTTCGCCAGCGTGCCGTCGGCGCGCAGCGCGTCCACCGCCTGCGAGACGCAGCCGGTCAGCTTGGAGCCCTTGTCCAGCACCAGGCCGAACTGCTCGGCCCGCGAGGACACCTCGAACTGGCCGACCACCTGGGCCTCCGGCACCTCGGCACCGGTGATGTAGAAGGCGGTCGGCAGGTCCACCACCAACGCTTCGATCTGGCCGTTCTTCAGCGCCGCCTTGGCCAGGTCGTTGGAGTCGAAGACGGCCGGCTGGGTGCTCGGCTTGATGGTGTCGGTGATGGTGTCCAGGCTCGTGGTGCCGACCTGCGCGCCGAGCTTGGCGCCCTTGAGGTCGGCGATGCTCCTGGCCCCCGCCGCCTTGGAGTTCTTCAGCGCGATGACGGTCTGGCGCACGTCGTAGTAACCGGAGGAGAAGTCCACCGCCTGCTTGCGTTCGTCGCTGACGGACACCTGGTTGATGTCGAAGTCGAAGTCCTTGGCACCCGGCGAGGTCGCCTTGTTGAACGGCGCCACCACCCAGCTGACCTTCTCCTTCGGGTAGCCGAGCTTCTCGGCGACCGCGTAGGCGACGGCGGACTCGAAGCCCTTGCCGTTCTCCGGCTTGTCCTCGGTGAACCACGGGTCGTACGCGGGCTTGTCGGTGCCGACGGTCAGCGTCCCGGCGGTACGCGTGGCCAGCGCGCCCGGCGCGCAGCCCGCCGCCGACCCGGCCGCGCCCGAGGCGCCCGGGGCGGCGTCGGACTTCGAGTCCTGCGGCGCGCAGGCGGTCAGCACGGCCGCGGCGGCGACCAGCGCGGCGATGGGCAGTACGGCGGACGGCTTGCGGAGGGTCATGACGGGGCTCCAGGGAAAGGACCGGCGGGACGGAAGGAAGGTGAGGGGCACGGGAGGGCGCGACGGGCGGCCCGCATCCCGGCGGGTCACTTCCCCCCGGTGGCGGCGCCGGAACACACGCGGCATGGTCGGCGTACGGGCCCGCGTCCGCGGCGCCCCCCGAGCCGGACCGGCGGCAGCCGGGTCGGCGGCAGGCCGGTCAACAACAGCGGCGACAGCGGCAGCAGAGGCCGCGCGCGCGACAGCGACAGCGACGGCAGACGTGCCGACGGGAGGGCGCCCGGAACGGGCTGTCGTGGCGTACGGCCACCGTGATCACCGCCGGGAGCATGCGGGGAGGTTCGCATCAGAACGGCGCATCTGTCCAGAACATCCAGATCACTGTCCACATGCCGGACAACCCGCCCCCCGCCGAAGGTTTCCGCGCCGGAGCGGTGGTGCGCCGGAACTTTGCCCGTCCGGCCCCCCTTGAACGGGAGAACCTTTCGTACTTATGGTGTTCCCGTTGAAATAACTCCTGTCGAAGTGAGTCCACGATGCAGAATCTTTCGCCAAGGCTCGCTGTGGCGGCCGACGCCCCGGTCTCGACCCTCGCCGGCCACCCGGCCTGGCTGCGCCTGAAGGAGGCCGTCGAGACGCTGCGCCCGCTCCAGTCGAAGGACGGCTCGATCGACCTGGCCGCCGTCCAGCGGCACACGGTCGACCCGCTGGTCGCGACCGTCCGCGCCGCCGTCCAGGAGCTCGCTCCGAACTTCCCGCACGACGCCGCCTACCTGGCCGCCGTCGACGCGGACCTCGCCAAGTGGGCCGACACCGGCTACCGCGAGCCCGACTTCCTGGACTCGCTCCTCGCCTTCCAGCCCGCCGCCCAGCGCGAGGACGGGCTGGAGCACCTGGTCGTCTTCCCGATGTACACCCAGAACGGCAACCCGGACCGCAACCTGGAAGCCGTCCTGCTGAGCGTCGTGTGGCCCGACTGGCTGGCCGAGCTGGAGCGCACCCGCTTCGACAACCCGATGTTCGTGCCGATCACCTTCACGGACTTCACCGCCGGCTACGACACCAACTCCGCCGTGCTCTTCCCCGAGACGGTCTCCGTGCGCAAGGCGCCGGAACGATTCACCTGGGGCGGCATCTTCTGCGACCGCGAGGCCGCGCGCTTCCGCGCCGTCACCACCAGCGCCGTCCAGCAGCTCGGCCTGGAGATCCCGGCCGACGCCGAGGGCCTGCTCCAGGACCAGCAGCGCGCGCAGGAGACCTTCGTCCTGTGGGACCTGGTCCACGACCGCACCCACAGCCACGGCGACCTGCCGTTCGACCCCTTCATGATCAAGCAGCGCAGCCCGTTCTGGATGTACGGCCTGGAGGAGCTCCGCTGCGACCTCACCACCTTCAAGGAGGCGGTGCAGCTGGAGACCGAGGGCAACCCGCACGCCCGCGACGTCCAGTACGCGGTCCTCTTCGACCGCCTGTTCCGCTTCCCGGTCTCCGGCGACCGGGTGCGCAACTACGACGGCCTCGGCGGCCAGCTGCTCTTCGCCTACCTGCACAAGCACGACGCGCTGCGCTGGCGCGACAACCGCCTCAGCATCGACTGGGAGCGCGCCCAGCAGGTCACCAACGCGCTCTGCGCCGAGATCGAGACCCTCTACCGCGACGGCATCGACCGGCCGAAGCCGGCCCACTGGATCGCCGCGTACGAGCTGGTCTCCCGCTACCTCACCCCGCACCCGGCCTCCACCTGGGCGAAGGGCTCCGAGGCCCTGCCGCTCGACATCACCGACGGCAAGGCCCTCAACAAGGCCCTCTGCGACGCCGTGCTCCCGGACGAGTTCCCGCTGAGCATGTTCTACGAGGCCCTCAACAAGAAGCTGAGCGGCGTCATCGCCGCCACCGCCGGCATCACCGGCGCCGGGATCCAGGGAGCCGCCGCGTGACCACCTCCACCAACGCCCCGCTGGCCGGCAAGGTCATCGCCGTCGCCGGAGCCAGCGGCCCGGCCGGACGCGCCGTGCTGCGCCGCCTCACCGCCGACGGTGCCACCGTGATCGGCGCCGACATCGACGCCCAGCGCCTGGAGTCCGCGCTGGACGCCACCCGGGTGGCCGTCCGCGGGGCCAAGGTCAGCGGCCAGGTGATCGACCTGCTCGACCCCCAGGAGGTCCACGACTGGGCCGACCACCTGGAGTCCGAGCACGGCCACGTCGACGGCCTGTTCCACCTGGTCGGCGGCTGGCGCGGCGGCAAGACCTTCTTCGACACCCGGCTGGACGACTGGGACTTCCTGCACGACACCGTCGTGCGCACCCTCCAGCACACCTCGCTGGCCTTCCAGCCCGCGCTGGTCCGCAGCACCGCCGGCCGCTACGCGATGATCTCCGCCGCGGCCGCGCACAAGCCCACCGCCGGCGGCGCCGCCTACGCGGCCGCCAAGGCCGCCACCGAGGCGTGGACCCTCGCCATGGCCGACTCCTTCAAGAAGGAGACCACCGCCCCCGACGGCGAGCCCACCGCGGCGGCTGCGATCCTGGTCATCAAGGCGCTGGTCAGTCCCGAAATGCGGGCCGAGAAGCCGGAGGCGAAGTTCGCCGGCTTCACCGACACCGCCGACCTCGCCGGACACCTGGCGGGCCTCTGGGACCGCCCCGCAGCAGAACTGAACGGACAGCACCTGTGGCTGACAGCCCGATGACCGACCTCACCCGTACGGACGCGGTACGGCGGCACGACCCCGCCGTCCGCGGCTTCGCCAGCGACAACTACGCCGGCGTGCACCCGGAGGTCCTCGCCGCGATAGCCCTCGCCAACGGCGGCCACCAGATCGCCTACGGCGAGGACGACTACACGGCCCACCTCCAGGACGTCTTCCGTCGCCACTTCGGCGACAAGGCCGAGGCCTACCCCGTCTTCAACGGCACCGGCGCCAACGTGGTCGCCCTCCAGGCCCTGCTCCCGCGCTGGGGCGCGGTGGTCTGCGCCGAGTCCGCCCACATCCACGTGGACGAGGGCGGCGCCCCGGAGAAGATGGGCGGCATCAAGCTGCTCACCGTCCCCACCCCGGACGGCAAGCTCACCCCCGAGCTGCTCGACCAGCAGGCCTGGGGCTTCGGCGACGAGCACCGCGCGCAGCCGCTCGCGGTCTCCATCACCCAGAGCACCGAGCTCGGCACCCTCTACACCGCCGACGAGATCCGCGCGATCACCGAGCACGCCCACCAGCTGGGCATGCTCGTCCACGTGGACGGCTCCCGCCTGGCCAACGCCGCCGCCTCGCTCGGCCAGCCGCTGCGCGCCTTCACCACCGACGTGGGCGTCGACGTGCTCTCCTTCGGCGGGACGAAGAACGGCCTGCTGTTCGGCGAGGTCGTGGTGGTGCTCAACCCGGAGCGGGTTCGCAACATCACGTACCTGCGCAAGACCTCGATGCAGCTCGCCTCGAAGATGCGCTTCGTCTCGGTCCAGTTCGAGGCTCTGCTCTCGGGCGACCTCTACCTGCGCAACGCCGGCCACGCCAACGCGATGGCCAGCCGCCTGGAGGCCGCGGTCCGGAAGATCGACGGCGTCGAGGTAGTCCGCCCGGCCCAGGCGAACGCGGTGTTCGCGATCCTCCCGCGCGAGGTGAGCGAGCGGCTCCAGAAGCGCTACCGCTTCTACTTCTGGAACGAGCACACCGGCGAGGTCCGCTGGATGTGCGCCTTCGACACCACGGAGGCCGACATCGACGCCTTCGCGGCGGCCATCGCCGAGGAGATGGGCCGCGCCTGACGGTGCTCGAACGACGGATCGTCCCGTCCCGCGACAGCGGGGCGGGACGATTTGCATGTGGCGGGCCGGTGCCCGTACAGTTCCGGAGTCGCCGCGGG
>NZ_LFVW01001018.1:0-928 GCF_001182915.1 Kitasatospora sp. MY 5-36 | reverse complement strand
CTTCCACTTCTGGTGGCCGAAGATGACCGGCAAGAAGCTCGACGAGCGGCTCGGCCGGATCACCTTCTGGACCCTGACCGTCGGCTTCCACGCGACCTTCCTGGTCCAGCACTGGCTGGGCGCCCAGGGCATGCCGCGCCGCTACGCCGACTACCTGGCCTCGGACGGCTTCACCACCCTGAACACCGTCTCGACCATCGGCTCTTTCGTGCTCGGCCTGTCGATCCTGCCGTTCCTCTACAACGTCTGGAAGACCGCCAAGTACGGCGAGAAGGTCACCGTGGACGACCCGTGGGGCTTCGGCCGCTCGCTGGAGTGGGCGACCTCCTGCCCGCCGCCGCGGCACAACTTCGTCAAGCTGCCGCGGATCCGCTCCGAATCCCCGGCCTTCGACCTCCACCACCCGGACATCGCGGCCCGGGACGTCCTGGAGCACAGCGGCAAGCCCGCCACGCACCTGGGCGACGTGGAGCCGGCGAAGTACGACCGGCCGCTGAGCCGGGCCGACCGGGCGCGGGTGGCGTCCGCCTCCACCGACTCGCCCTCCTCGGACGGCTGAGTCCGCTCCCCCCGAACGCCGTCCCCGCCCGCGTCGCTGCCCCCGGGCGGGCGGGGACAGCCCCGTCCGCTCCGCTCCTCACCCTCCTCACCCCTTCGTGACCAGGAAGGCCGGGTCGTGAACCACACCGTTCTCGCCATCGGCACCGCCGCCCTCACCGCGAGCGGCTGTGTCTGGTACCTGCCCGCCATCGCCGACCTCCAGGCCGGCGCCGACCGGCCCCGCTCCACCCGTACGGCCGCCGCGGCCTGCGTGCTCTGGTGGGCCGGGCTCGCGCTCGCGGGCGGGCTGCTGCTCGTCCTGTCGGACTGGCGGCCCGCCGCCCAGATCGCGCTCGCCGGACTGGTGGGCGGCGCGGCGCTGCGGGTG
>NZ_LFVW01001017.1:0-2416 GCF_001182915.1 Kitasatospora sp. MY 5-36 | reverse complement strand
CCGGTCGCCGTCCCCGGCGTGGTGCTGGCCGCGCTCGCCGGTCTGCCGCTGGGCGTGGTGCTCGGCCCGGAGGCACCGCTGATGGCGCTCGGCGGCGGCCTCGCCCTGCTCGCCGTCCGGTCCGCCCGGCGGGCCGAACAGCCGCAGCTGGTGGCGGTGTTGGGGACGGCGGGGGCGGCGGCCGCGATCTCCACCATCTTCGGCAGCCCGCTGGTGGCCGCCGTGATGCTGATCGAGGCGGCCGGGCTGGGCGGCCCGCAGCTGATCGCGCTGATCCTGCCCAGCCTGCTGGCCGGCGGGGTCGGCGCGCTGGTCTTCACCGGCTTCGGCCACTGGACCGGCCTGGCGATCGGCGCGCTCTCGCTGCCGCAGGTGCCGAAGAGCGGGGTCCCGGACGCGGGTGACTTCCTCTGGGGCGTCCCGCTGGCCGTCGCGATCGCCGTGGTCTGCGTGGCCGGGCAGACCGTCGGCCGCCGGGTGAAGACCCTCACCACGACCGGCACCGCCCGGCAGACGGCTCTGCGCACCGTGCTGTGCGCGGTCGCCGTCGGCGGCTGCCTCGCCGCGTACGCCCTGCTCACCGGCCGCTCCCCGGAGGAGGCCGCGCTCTCCGGGCAGGCCACCCTGGGCACGCTCGCCGCCGACCCGGCCGCCTGGCCGGTCGGCGCGCTGCTCGCCCTGGTGCTCTGCAAGGGGCTGGGCTGGTCGATCGCCCTCGGCAGCCTGCGCGGCGGCCCGATCTTCCCGGCGATCCTGCTCGGCGCGGCCCTCGGTACGGCCTGCGCGCCGCTGCCGGGCTTCGGTGCCGCGCCCGCCCTGGCCGTCGGCCTCGCGGCGTCCGGTGCCGCCGTCACCGGCCTGCCCGTCACCAGTACCGTCCTGGCGGCGGCCCTGCTCGGCGGCGAGGCGGCGAACTCGATGCCGCTGCTGATCGTGGCCACGGTGGCGGCCTTCATCACCGCGGAGGCGCTGCGCGGCCGGCCGAAGCGGGAGGCCGCCCCGGCCGGCCGCACGGAGGACGCCGGGGTCAGCTGACCTCCGCACCCGGGCCGTCCGGGACCGCGGTCAGGTACTGCTCGATCTGCTGCTGGTTCTCCACCAACCGCAGGCACAGGTGCCGCAGTTGGGCCAGCTCCTCGGCGCTGAAGCCGCGGAAGACGGCGGCCATCGCGCGCTCGGTGGGCGCCCGGAACTCCTCCAGCCAGGCCAGCCCCTCGTCCGTCGCGGTGACCAGCACTGCCCGGCGGTCGTTCGGGTCGGGGGAGCGGCGGGCCAGACCCTCCCGCTCCAGGGTGTCCACCAGGCCGGTCGCATTGCGCGGGCTCACCCCGCCGGCCCGGGCCAACTCGCCCACCGTCATGCCCGGTTCACCCCCTCCGTCCGCTCCACCCGTCCTGCTCGCCGCACCGAGCCGCACCAGCACGTCCAACGCCCCCGCGCTCAGCCCCCTTCCTCGTGATCCGTGCGCCCGCAGCTTCTCCACCGCGTGGAACGCCGAGCGTGCGGCGGCCGCCGCCTCCAGCGCCAGGGTGTCCCCGCCCTTGGTGAACACGCCCATGGCCGTCCGCACCCTGCTGTCGTACAGCCGGCCCTCGGCATCCCGCCCCAACGGGCCGGCCGCCGCTTCCTCCGATGTATGTACTTGCTTCATAATGAAGTCATTCTGCATTGTGCGGCGCGCCTGTCAAGGGGGTGGTCCGTCAACTCGCCCGCCGAGGGCGGGACTTCGATGGGAGCCGGACGTGCGATCCGCGAGAGTGCGTCGGCCGCCCGAGTCGCCAGCCAACCGTTCCCGTACGCCGGAGCCGCGTATCGGCCCGTTCGAATGACGCTGCCGAGGGACGGGGCGGGACGGGCGGTGCGGCGGCGGTCCGTGGCGGGGGGCCGATCGGGACGAGGGGTGACGGGGGAGTGCTCCAGCCGACTGATCCTGCGAGATAGGCATACGAACTGTATTTCCGCTGGTGGGATCGGCGATTCTGACGGGGCGTGAGGCCGGACGGGTCGCGGCGCCGGTTGCGGCGGGGTGCGGGCCGTGGCTGTCTGAATCGCGGCGGGGCCGACCGGCGCCGCCACTCGATCCAGAAACTCCGTGGAGGAGATTTTCATGCGTGCTCTCAAGCGAGTCGTGGCTGTCGGCGCCCTCACCGTTCCGCTGGTCCTCGGCTGCGCCGGCCTCGCCTCGGCCGGCACTGGAGGCATCGACGCGAACTACGGCAAGGGCTACTTCACCGCCAACGAGAACGGCGCCGGTCTCGCGGCCCTCGAATCCCACGTCGGCCCCGATGGCGTCTCGCACGAGGACTTCTGGATCTGGGCGGACGACAGCGGCGTCACCGGTTCCTTCACGGGTTCGGGTGCCACCTTCGTCGACCCGGCCGCGGCCCCCGCCGACGCCCCGGCCGCCGCGGTCGCC
>NZ_LFVW01001016.1:0-2436 GCF_001182915.1 Kitasatospora sp. MY 5-36 | reverse complement strand
CGCTCCGGCCCCGGAGGCGCCCGCGTCGAGCGCCGACACCAAGCCGGCCGCCGCGTCCACGCCCGCCCCGCCGCCCGCCACCACCCGGGCACCGGAGTCCGGCACGCCCACGTCCGGCAGCCCGAAGACGCCGACGCCGACCTTCACTCCCCCGGTGGTGCCCGTACCGAGCCTGCCGCCGCTGCCCACCCCCGACGTGCCGGTCGTCCCGACGCCCACTCTGCCGCCGGTGCCGACCCCGACCGTCCCCACGCCGACGCCGCCCGTGCTCAGCGACTTCTGGGGCAACTCGCTGCCCGTGCTCAAGCCCGGCAACAACCGGGTGCCGCCGCCCGAGCCGAGCATCCGGCAGAAGGACAGCGACAAGTTCTGGCAGCGGGACGGCGGCTGGATCGGCGGCGACTACCACCCGCACGTGATCACCGTGCACGCCCCGGCGGCCACCGTGATCGACCTCAACCGCACGTGCACGTCCTTCGACGCGCTGGCCGGGGTGGACGACGCCACGATCTCGCCGGGCGGGGTCGTCTTCACCGTCCAGGGCACCGACGGCACCGTCCTGTGGCGCTCCCGCGCGCTGGCCGTCGGCGACGACGCGGTGCCGGTGCACGTGTCGCTGGCCGGGCAGAAGGCGATCAAGCTGTCGGTCACGCCGGTGAGCGGGATCTGGTCGGCGCTGAACGTCGCGGACTGGGCCGAGGCCCGCTTCCGCTGCTCGTGACCCGGGCGCGCTCCGGGCGGGCATGACGGAGGCCCGCTCCAGGGGTGCTGGAGCGGGCCTCGGGTCCGCGGTGCCGTGCCCGGGTGGGCCGCCGGGGTGGGCGGCCTGGGCCCGGTCGGCCGTCAGATGGCGCAGGAGCCGTCCGCGCAGGCCTCCCCGGCCGGGGCGACCTGCACCGGGGCGGGGCGGCGCTCGCCGATCTCGGCGGCGACCTGCTCCAGCACCTTGCCGAAGGTCGCGGCGTCCTGGCCGCCCTGGACGGCCCACTTGCCCTCGAAGACGAAGGTCGGCACGGCGCTGATGCCCAGCTCCCGGCCCTCGGCCAGCTGGGCGTTGACCTCGGCGGTGCCCTCGTCGCCCGCCAGGTAGGCGGTCACCCGGTCCCGGTCCAGGCCGGACGCCACGGCGACGTCGGTCAGCGCGGCACGGTCGCCGACGTCGACGCCGTCGGTGAAGTGCGCCTTCAGCAGCGCCTCCTTCAGCCGCCCCTGGACGGCCGGGCCGTACTCGGACTCCGCGAGGTGCAGCAGGCGGTGGCCCAGGAAGGTGTTGGCGTGCAGCGCGGCGTCGAAGTCGTACGCGATGCCCTCGGCAAGGCCCAGCTCGGCCACCCGCGCGTCCATCGCCACCGACTGCGGGCCGTAGCGCTCGGCCAGCCAGGCGCGGTGCGGGCTCGCCGTGGCGGGGGCGTCCGGGACCAGCTGGTACGGACGGTAGACGACCTCGACCTGCTCCTTGCCCGGGAAGTCCGCCAGGGCCTGCTCGAAACGGCGCTTGCCGATGTAGCACCAGGGGCAGGCGATGTCGCTCCAGATCTCGACCTTCATGCGGGGGGCTCCAGGGGGCGTCTTGTGGGATGGGGACAAGATGGATGAACGATGAACCATCTCGGTACATTCCCGGCACCCCACGGGCGTCTTTCCCGCTCCGCTCCAGGTCAGGCCGCGGGCGGCGCCGGAACCACCAGCACCGGGCAGGCCGCGTGGTGCACGACCGCCGAACTCACCGAACCCATCAGCAACCGGGCGAAGCCGCCGTTGCCCCGGGTGCCGATCACCAGCGTGTGCTGCCGGGTCGCCGCCTCCAGCAGCACCTCGATCACATTGCCCAGCACCACGTGCAGCGACAGCTCCCCCACGTACGGCACGGGACGCCTGCGCTGCACAGCGGCCACCGAGCGGCGCAGCCCGTCCGCCATGCTCTCGACCAGCGTCTCCACGCTCTCCTGCACCAGCTCCGCCATCCCCGGGGGGTAACCGGCCGGCGCCGGGTTGACCACGGCGAGCACGTACAGCGGCAGCCCGAACAGCTCGGCCTCCGTCATCGCCCGGTCCAGCGCCCACAGCGACCCGTCCGACCCGTCGCACGCCGCCAGCACCCCGGGCGGCCGCCCCGCCGGCGGACGCCCGAGCACCGACAGCACGACCGGCACCTCCCGCCCCGCGCTCCCACCGGCCACCGCACGTCCTCCTCACCCCGGATCCACACCCCCGCCATCATCACCGCCCCGCCGATCGGGACCCGGCAACCGCGCCGCAGGGCGGGGAGGGGCGGGCCCGGGCGCCGGCGGGGGTTCAGGAGGTGAGGGCGGGTTGGCGGGGGGTGGGGAGGCCGGTCCAGCAGGCGCCGTGGCGGCGGGCGCGGATGCGGCGGAGCCAGAGTTCGGTGGAGACGAGGTCGGCGAGGCCGGCGAGGGCGGCGGGGGAGAGGGGGGT
>NZ_LFVW01001015.1:0-2437 GCF_001182915.1 Kitasatospora sp. MY 5-36 | reverse complement strand
CCGCTCCGGCCGAGGGCACCCCGCCGGTGCGGGCGGACCGGCCACGACGGACCCGGTCGGTGTCCGAGGGGTCGGCCAGTCAGACGGCCGCCGAGGCTCCCGCCGAGCCGGCCGCCGAGCCGACGGCCGAGCCCGCGGCTCCCGTACGGCCCCGGCCTTCCGACGCGCCCCGGTCCTCCGACGCGCCCTGGCACAACCCGGTGCCCGCCCACGAGGAGAAGCCGTCGGGCGAGCCCGCCGAGCCCGGCAAGTTGGGCAAGCCGGTCGAGCAGAAGGACGAGACCTCGGCCGGACCGGCCGACCAGGACGGAGAAGGCGCGTGAACCTGCTCGACACGGTGCTGCGCTGCGTCGCCACCCTCGTCGTCTTCCTGGTCCTCCCGCTGGTCATCGGCCAGACCGAGCACAAGGTCATGGCGCACATGCAGGGCCGGCTCGGCCCGATGTACGCGGGCGGCTTCCACGGCTGGGCGCAGCTCGTCGCGGACGGCGTGAAGTTCGCGCAGAAGGAGGACATCGTCCCGGCCGGGGCGGACCGCCGGGTCTTCCAGCTGGCGCCCGCCGTCTCGCTGCTGCCGTACCTCTTCGTGCTGCTGGCGATCCCGGTCGGCCCGGACGGCTTCGTCGGCCAGGCGATCGACGCCGGGCTGTTCTTCGTGCTCGCCGTGATGGGCGTCGGCGTGATCGGCAAGCTGATGGCCGGCTGGGCCTCGGCGAACAAGTTCTCGCTGCTCGGCGGCCTGCGCACGGCCGCGCAGCTGATGTCGTACGAGCTGCCGCTGGTGCTGGCGGCGGCCTCGGTGGCGATGGCCGCCGGCACGCTGTCGCTGCCCGGGATCGTGGACGCCTGGGAGTGGTACTGGCTGCCCTGGCAGCTGATCGGGGCGTTCGTCTTCTTCACGGCCGGTCTGGCCGAGCTCCAGCGCCCGCCGTTCGACATGCCGATCGCCGACTCGGAGATCATCTTCGGCGCGTACACCGAGTACACCGGCCTGCGGTTCGCCCTGTTCCTGCTGTCCGAGTACGTGGGCATCCTGGTGGTGTCCGCACTGACCGCGGTGCTCTTCCTGGGCGGCTGGCACGGACCGCTGCCGGACCAGCTCGGCTGGCTCTGGATGATCCTCAAGACCTTCGCGCTGGCCTTCGTGGTCATCTGGCTGCGGGTCACCTACCCGCGTCTGCGCGAGGACCAGCTGATGCGCTTCGCGTGGACGGTGCTGATCCCGCTCGCGCTGGTCCAGCTGGCCCTCACCGGCATCATCAAGGTGGCGATCTCATGAGTTTCCCCGGTATCGGGCTCGCCAAGGGCCTGGCCGTGACGCTGCGGACGATGACGAGGAAGAGCGTCACCGCGCAGTACCCCGACGTGCAGCCGGTGCTGCCGCCGCGTTCGCGCGGCGTCATCGCGCTGCTGGAGGAGAACTGCACGGTCTGCATGCTCTGCGCGCGCGAGTGCCCGGACTGGTGCATCTACATCGACTCCCACAAGGAGACGCTGCCGGCCGCCGAGCCGAACGCCCGGGCCCGCACCCGCAACGTGCTGGACCGGTTCGCCATCGACTTCTCGCTCTGCATGTACTGCGGGATCTGCATCGAGGTCTGCCCCTTCGACGCGCTGTTCTGGTCGCCGGAGTTCGAGTACGCGGAGACCGACATCCACGAGCTGACCCACGAGCGGGAGAAGCTCCGCGAGTGGATGTGGACCGTCCCCGCGCCGCCGGCGCTGGACCCGGCGGCCGAGGAGCCCAAGGAGATGGCCACCGCGCGCAAGGCCGCGGACAAGCTGGCGGCCGCCGCCGCGGCGGCCCTCGAGGAGAAGGGTGACGACGCGTGACCGGTGCCACCACGCTTCTCGCGGCGACCGGCTCCCTGGAGCCGGCCGCCCGTTCGTTCCTGTCCCCGACCGGGCAGGAGATCGTCTTCCTGCTGGTCGGGATCGCCGTGCTCGGCTCGGCCGTGGTCTCGGTGACCACCCGGCAGCTGGTGCACGCCGCGCTCTGGCTGGTGGTCGCGCTCGGCGGGCTGGCGGTGGAGTTCCTGCTGCTCACGGCCGAGTTCATCGCCTGGGTGCAGGTGCTGATCTACCTCGGCTCGGTGGTCGTCCTGGTGCTGTTCGGGCTGATGCTCACCAAGGCGCCGATCGGGCGCTCGCCGGACGCCGACTCCAAGAACCGTTGGGTGGCCCTGGTCGTGGCGCTGGCCGCGGCCGGGACGCTGGTCACGCTGGTGGTCGACGCCTTCCGGACCTCCTGGATCGACCTCGGCCAGGGCGGCGGCTCGGCCGCCGTCACCGGGGCCAGCCTGTTCCGGCACTGGGTGCTGCCCTTCGAGGCGCTGTCCGTGCTGCTGCTGGCGGCGCTGGTCGGCGCGATCGTGCTGTCGCGCGGCTCGGGGCGGCGGGTGCCGCCGCCCCGGGCGGGCAGGCTGCGCGCCGGGCG
>NZ_LFVW01001014.1:0-2444 GCF_001182915.1 Kitasatospora sp. MY 5-36 | reverse complement strand
CCCCGGCGACCGCGGACGGCCCCGCCGGCGGCGCCTCGCCGTCCCCGACCCCGGTGCCGCCGGTGACGGTGAACGCCGCCACCGGCCCCGTCGTGGTGCCGGGCGCGCCGATGCGGGTGGTCGTGCTGGACACCGACGTGCTCGACTCCGCGCTGACCCTCGGCATCACCCCGGTCGGCGCCGCGCTCCCGGCCCGCGACACCCGCTACCCCGAGTACTGGCCGACCTCCCGGACGGCCGGGATCCGGCTGGTCGGCCCGGCCGGCTCGCCCGACCTGCCGACCGTACGGGCGCTGCGGCCGGACCTGATCCTCTCCAACCAGACCCGCGACGGCGACCGCTACGAGCAGCTCCGCGAGATCGCCCCGACCGTGCTCACCCAGACCGCCGGGGCGCCGTGGAAGGCCGACTTCCAGCTGCACGCCCAGGCGCTCAACCGGGAGGCGGCCGCGGCGGCCTTCGCCGGCGCGTACCAGAAGCACGCCGGGCAGGTGGCCCAGGCGCTGGCGGCGGCGAAGCTGTCCGGGCGCAAGGTGAGCCTGGTGCGGTTCGTGGAGGGCGGCGGCATCCGGCTGTTCGGCCGGCAGAGCTTCCCCGGCACGGTGCTCGCCGACGCCCAGGTCGGCCGGCCGGACGCGCAGAACGTCGACCAGTCCGACACCGAGATCCCGTTGGACCAGATCGCCAAGGCCGACGGCGACCTGCTGCTGTACGCGACGTACGGCGATCCGGAGCTGTCCGGGGCCAACGCCGCCCTGGCGAGCCCGGGTTGGCAGGCGCTGGGGGCGGTCAAGGGGCACCGGGCGTTCCCGGTCGACGACCAGCTGTGGTTCCAGGGAATCGGGTACACCGGGGCCAACTACGTCCTGGACGAGCTGCAGCGCTTCCTCGGAGCCTGACCCGCCCCCGCGTAGCGGGCCGGGGGCACGCCGACGGCGGCGGCGAAGTCCCGAGTGAGGTGCGCCTGGTCCGCGTACCCCAGCTCGGCGGCGAGCGCGGCCAGGTCCAACCCGCCGTCCGTCCCGGCGCGTTCGGCGGCCTCGTGGAGGCGGGCCCGGCGCAGCACCCACTTCGGGGAAGCGCCGACGTACTCGGCGAACAGGCGCTGGAGGCGGCGGACCGTCAGACCCAGCTCGGCGGCCAGCGCGTCCACCCGGCACAGGTCCGGCCTGCCGGTGATCCGGTCCACCATCGCGGCGACCTCGGCGGCGACCGGGTCGGGCTCGGGCAGCCGGGGGCGGAGGAAGGCGTCGGCGAGGGCCGCAGGGCTTCCCGACGCCCCGAGGACCTCCGCGTTGACCCGGTCGGCCCCGGGCCCGAAGTACTCGGCGGCGGGCACCGACCCGTCGGCCAGCCCGCTCACCGGGTGCCCGGCGAGGGCCCGGAAGGCGCCGGCCCGGAACCGCGCGCCCAGCACGTGCCCCGCGCCCTCCAGACGGCGGACGAAGAGCGAGCGGTCCACCCCGTACACGCGCGCCCGCGGGGCCTCGAAGACCAGGTGGACGTTGGGGTGGGCGAGCACCTTCTGCTCGTACGCCGGCAGGCCGCGCAGGTCCCAGCGGACCAGCCAGTAGTACTCGACGAACCGGGCCACGGCCGGGTCGGGGACGAGCCGGTCCACGGTGATCAGCTCCGCCGCCCGGGCGGGGTGGAGCACGCCGCGGCCGAGGCCGGGAGCGTCCAGGGGTTCCAACGGGTCCAGGGGGTCCAGCGGGTCCGTGCCCATGCCGCCAGGCTAGCCGTCGTGTTTCTTCAAGACCGGCCGGTACGGCCCCGCGCAGAATCGGCGCCATGACCGCCCACCCGATGCACCCGCTCCTGGCCCGCGCCGCCTCCGCCGCCGCCGCTGTCGCCACCGCCGTCCCGGCCGACCAGCCCCTGGACGCGCCGACGCCCTGCACGGAGTTCGACACCCGTGCGCTGATCAACCACTGGGTGCTCTACACCTCGCACGGCCTGGAGCACCGGGCCCGGCGGGTCGAACTGCCCGAGGAGCTCGGCGCGCGGGACTTCACCGCCGACGCCGACTGGCGCTCCGGCTACGCGGCCCAGCTGGAGCGCGCGGTCGCGGCCTGGGCGGACCCGGCCGTCTGGGAGGGGGACGTCGACCTCGGCGGCGCTCCGGTACCGGCGGTCGGGATCGCCCGGATGCTGGTCCTGGAGCTGCTGCTGCACGGCTGGGACGTGGCCCGGGCGACCGGCGGGCGCATCGGGGTCGACGAGGAACTCGCCCTGCTGGCCGGGGAGATCGTGGCGGAGAACGCCGAGCTGTACCGCCGGTACGCGGGCTTCGCCGAGTCGGTGGCGCTGCCGGAGGACGCCTCCGCGTGGGACCGCGCGCTGGCCGCCTCGGGGCGCGATCCGCGCTGGAAGGCCTGAGCTCCGGTCGACCGGCCCGCCGGCCCGCCCGCGCCGGTACGGGGGGACGGCGCGGGCGGCGGGCG
>NZ_LFVW01001013.1:0-2458 GCF_001182915.1 Kitasatospora sp. MY 5-36 | reverse complement strand
ACCGGGGGTGCGGGCGGCGGACCACGGACCGGGCCGGGGCCGGCTTCCGGGCGCCGGGGGCCGGGCCGGGAGGCGCGCCTCGGCCGCCTCCCCCACCCCCCGGAGCCCACCCGCACCCCGGACCGCTTACCGTGCCGGTATGCATACCGACGAAATCCCGTGGGACGTCCTGCTGATCGGCGGGGCCTCCGGCCTCGGCAAGAGCCGCGCCGCCGACCTCCTGCGCGTTCGACACGGCGCGTTCGTCGTCGAGTTCGACGACGTCGTGGCCGCCCTCCAGGCCGCCACCAGCGCGGACAGCCACCCCGGCCTGCACCACTTCTCCGCCGTGCCCGACCCCGACGCGCTGGACGCCGACCGCGTCCTGGAACTCCAGATCGCCACCGCCCGTGCCCTGGACGACGCGCTGCTCGGCGTCGTGCGCAACCGGCTCACCGTGGACGTGCCCGCGATCGTCGAGGGCGACTACCTCACCCCGGCCGCCGCCGCCCGCGCCGCCGCCGAGGCCGCCGAACAGGGCCGGCGGGTGCGCGCGGTCTTCCTGCACGAGGACGACCCGCGGAGCATCGGCGCCAACTACGCCGACCGCGAGCCCGACAGCGGCCCGCAGCCCGAACGCGCCGCCGTCAGCGCCCGCTACAGCACCTGGCTCGCCGACCAGGCCCGCGCCCACGCGCTGCCCGTGGTCGAGTGCCGCCCGTACGCCACCCTGCCCGAGCGCCTGGCCGCAGCCCTGGCGTGACCCCCGGGGGCGGCGTGACGGCGGGTCAGCCCTCCTCGATGTCCGAGAGCAGCTTGGTGCCCAGGTCGCTCTGCACCGCCAGCCGGGTGTGCCCGGCGTCGGGGCCGGTGCCCCAGGTCAGCGTGACGGTGGTGAACAGGTGCCCGGCGCCGGAGTCGTGGTAGCGCACCTCCCAGCGGGTGGGCACGTCCTGGGCGCGCAGCACGCCGTCGGCGTGGTTGGCCTCCTCCCAGGCCGCCAGCCGCTGTCGGAAGTCCTCGGTGAGGTAGTGGGCGCGCAGTTCGGTGCCCAGGTCGTCGGTGCCGTCGGAGACGGCGTCGACGTAGGCGCCGTAGAAGTCGGCGACCCGGTCGACCGCGGAGTCCGGGCTGCCGCTGCGGACCGCGGAGTCCGCGGCGGTGTCGGTGTCGGTCATGAACGTCCCCATCCGTCAGGGCCGGGGCGTACTGCCGCCCCCGGCCGGTCGGTCCGACCCGTACGCCCAACGAGCCGCCCCGCCGGAGGTTGCGCCCCTACCGTCCCCGGTCTCCCCGGGTCAGTCCGGTGTCCGGTGGTCCTCGTCGTACGCGGCGCGGGCCGCCAGCACCTGGGGCATGTGGCTCTCCGCCCAGTCCTTGATCTGCCGGACGAGCGGCAGCAGGTCGCGCCCGAGCCCGGTGAGCTCGTAGTCGACGCGGGCGGGCACCCCGGCGGTGACGGTGCGGCTGACCAGGCCGTCGCGTTCCAGGGCGCGCAGGGTCTGGGTGAGCATCTTCTCGCTCACCCCGGCCAGGCGACGGCGCAGGTCGCTGTAGCGCAGCGGCCCGTCGGCGAGGGCGGAGACGAGCAGGCTGACCCACTTGTCGCCGATCCGGTCCAGGAGTTGGCGGGCCGGGCACCAGGCGAGGTAGGCGTCGTAGGCGGCGGCCTCGGCGGCGCGGCGCCGGGCGGCGGTCGTGGTGGGCATCGGCCCACTCTCCTTTCCGTGCGGTACGCACCTTCGGGTGCGTCCTTCCCCATGGAGAGTAACTCTCCTTAGGTTGGGTGGAGTTGCCGATTCGTGAGGGGTGGGTTTCGTGATGCGTGCCGTGGTGGTGCGGGAGTTCGGCGGTCCCGAGGTGCTGGAGCTGGTGGAGGTGGCGCTGCCGCGGCCGGGCCGCGGGCAGGTGCGGGTGCGGGTGGCGGCGGCCGGGGTCAACCCGGTGGACGCGGTCACCCGCTCCGGGGTGCTCGCCGGGGCCGGGCTGATGGCCCCGCGCGCGGTGACCGGCATCGGCTGGGACGTGGCCGGGACGGTGGACGCCGTCGGACCTGAGGTGACCCAATTCTCGCTCGGCCAGCCGGTGGTGGGCCTGCGCGACCGCCTGGACACCGACCTCGGCACCTACGCCGAGCACGTCGTCCTGGACGCGGACGCCCTCGCCCCCGCCCCGGCCGGCGCCACCCTCGCCCAGGCCGCGACCCTGCCGCTCAACGGCCTCACCGCGCTACAGGCCCTGGACCTGCTCGACCTGCCGGCCGGCTCCACCGTCCTGGTCACCGGCGCGGCGGGCGGCGTCGGCGGCTTCGCCGTCGAACTGGCCGCCCTGCGCGGCCTGCGGGTGGTCGCGCTCGCCGGGCAGGAGGACGAGCCGCTGGTGCGCGACCTGGGCGCCGAGTGGTTCGTGCCGCGCACGGCACCCGATGTGGCCGCCGCCGTACGGGAGTCGGTGCCCGGCGGGGTCGACGGCGCCGTCG
>NZ_LFVW01001012.1:0-2459 GCF_001182915.1 Kitasatospora sp. MY 5-36 | reverse complement strand
ACCGCCCGGCCGCGGCGGCCGTCACCGTCGCGACCAGGGTCCGGGCGGCGCGCTCCGGCGCGCCCGACCACCGCCTGGTGGACCTGGTCGCGGGCCTGCGTGAACTCCTCGGCCTCACCACCGCCCTGGCCACCGGCACCGCCCCGGTCGCCGAGCTGCGCGGCACCGCGCGCCAGGCCTACCGGGAGGAGGGCGGTCTGCGGCTCTACGGCCTGTTCGCCGAGCCGGTGCTGACGGCCACCCATGCCGGTGCGGTCAGCTGGGCGGTGGACGCCGACGGGCGCCTCAGCACGATCGCCGAGGTGATGCCGCACGACGACGCGGCGGCCGCCGCCCCACAGGCGGTCGGGGCGGGCAACCGGACGGTCCGGTTGGGCGACGCCGCGCTCAGCCACCGCGAGTTCAGCCGCGCGGGGCTGGCCGTCCAGGGTGCGACCAGGTCCGGTGGTGGTCGGCTGGGCGCCGGGGCCTCGGTCCGGGCGGTGCGGGCGACGGGCGCGGCATGGACGGCGGAGCCGGCCGCCCGGCTCTGGTCGGAACCGGCCTCCGCCCAGGTGGCCCGGGCACTCGCGGCGCAGGAACTGCCGTACGAGAGCCGCCCGGCCGGGAGCGACCTGCTCTTCCTGGACGTCACCCTGCTGGGTACGGCCCCCGGCCCGGGCGGTGCACCGCAGCTGCTGGCGCGCTGCACGGCGAGCGGTGCGCAGGGCGGTCCGGTGATCGTCCTGCGTCCGGCGCACGAGCACCCCGACCTGCCGTTCCGGGCGAACCTCGCGCTGCTCGCCACCGCCCCCGGCCTGCGACTGCGGGTGATCGGTCGGCTGGAGCGCGCGGACCGTCCGGAACTGCGTCTGCTCGCGATCGGTACGCCCCCGGCCGCCCCCGACCCGCTCGCCCTGTCCGCGGACCGGGCGGGCCGGGTCAACCTCGGCCTCGAACGCCTCCAGACCGCCGACCTCGCCGCGTCCGCGACGGCCTCCGCCACGGTCGGTGAGTCGGCGGATGGGTCGGCGGACGGATCTGCCACCCCGACGCCGTACGGCCCGCCCGTCCACGTGCTCGGCCGCCGGGTCGAGCAGACGGTCACCACCGGTCGGCACGCCCTCGCCCCGAGCGAGGCCTCGGCGGCGGCCGACCGCGGTCTGCTGCGCGCCGCCGGGCTGGCCACCGCCGCCGAACTCCTCGACGGCCTGCGGGCCTCCGCCGCCAACCAGAAGCGCGACGTCTTCGGCCGGATCGTCACCGACGACCACGAGGATTTCGCCACCGCCTGGCTGACCGCGGCCTCCTACACCGAGGAACTGGCCACGGCGCTGTGCGCGTCGGCCTGGTCCGGGGAGGGGTGAGGAGCCGGTCGTGTGCGGCCCCGCGGTGTCCTTCGACGCCCCGGGCGGCGGGCGGGCCGGACCCTCGTGCGGGGTCCGGTCGCTCACCGCAGGACGGCCTCCGCCCCGCCGTCGCGGCGGCTGACGGCCCGGAGCGGAGGCCCTCGACGGGGAACCGGCGGGGGTATAAGCCGAACTATTTGCACAGTCCGATATTCCGCGCCAAATGGCATACTTGTCACAGGAAGACACGGGACGAAACCTCGTACGAGACCCCGGACGAGAGACCTCACACGGGGCCGCGTCCGGCACACGGCACGAGCAGCGCGACGGAAGGGTAGGCGTCATGGGAATCCGCGACGATGCGGCCGAGATCCGGGCCCGCGGCTGGCGGACGCTCGCCGCGCTGCACGGCATGATCGACACCGCGCTGGAGAAGGCGCTCCAGGCCGAGTTCAAGCTCTCGGTGGTCGAGTACACGGTGCTGGAGGCGCTCTCCCGCCAGGACGGCTGGCACATGCGGATGCAGCAGCTGGCCCGCGCGGCGGCGCTGAGCAGCAGTGCGACCACCCGGCTGGTGAGCCGCCTGGAGGACCGGGGCCTGCTCGGCCGGTTCCTCTGCGCGGACGACCGGCGCGGCATCTACACCGAGCTGACGCCCGAAGGCCGCGACCTGCTGACGGCGGCTCGCCCGGTGCACGACGCCGCCCTGGAGGCGACGCTGGCCGAGGCCACCGAGGTCCCGGAGCTGGCCCCGCTGGTCGGGTCGCTCGCCGAACTCCACCCGGTCCACGCCAACGCCTGAGCCCGCACCGACGGCTGAGACCGAGGCGGGCCGCCCACGGAAGCGGTCCGCCCGGCCCGGATCGTCCGGCAGCACCTTGACCACGCACAGCGCCGGGCGGTCGCGGCGCAGGTCGAAGGGGCGTCACCGCCGCTCCTCGGCCTCCCGGACGGTGGGGGAGTCCGCAGAGGCCCGCCGCGGGGCGAAAGGGGCGGACGGCGCGAGGTGTTGCGCCCCGTACACGGGTGTCGCCGGGCCGAGCTGCCCGGCCGGGCCGGCGTCCCGGGCCCGTTGCGGCACGGCCGCTTGGGCGTGCGGCGCACTGTCCGAGCCGTCGTCGGGCCGTGGTG
>NZ_LFVW01001011.1:0-2462 GCF_001182915.1 Kitasatospora sp. MY 5-36 | reverse complement strand
CGAGCGCGGCCAGCGGGCCGAGTCCGGCCTGGAGGTCCCCGGCGAGGCGGCGGGCCGCCCAGGCGCGGGCGTACGGGTGGCCGAGGACGGCGTCCACGGCGGCGGGGGCCGCCGTGTCGAGCTCGGCCAGCAGGGTCCACGCTTCGGCCCGCCCCTGTCCGGAGGCGTCCCAGGCGGCGGCCAGCATCGCCCGGGTGAGGGCGAGTTGGGAGCGGCCGAGCGCGGCGACGGTCTCCGCGCTCCCGTATCCGTGCGCGAGTTCGTCGAGTTGCGACGGGGCGAGCGCGCCGGGCAGCAGCGGTTCGGCCTCCGGCGATGGCACACCGGGCACACCGGGCGCCCCGGGCACCCCGGCCGGCTGCGCGGGCACGCCGTCGCCGGAACTCCCGCTCCCCGCAATGCCCTTGATGAACGTCATGAGATCACCGCAGTAGACGGAGGGATGGTCGAAGCTGCCTCCCCCATCGTCGCTCCGATAGCGGTGGGCGTACAGCCCGCCACCGCAGGAGCGGACCACGGAGCAGGCGCGGCAGGCCTCGCTCAGTCCGGCCAGGCCGGACTGCCGGGCGGCGATGCCGGGGTGGCGGGCGAGGTCGTCGAGGCTGTGCGCGAAAACGTTCATCCCGGTGGCGGGCGCGCCGTCGTACGCGGTCTTCAGGCTGTCGGCCTGCTCGAAGGTCCCGTCCGTCTCCAGGACGGCCAGGTCGGAGGGCTCCAGTCCGAGCGACTCGGTGAGGCTGGAGAACCCCCGCAGGGTCCGGTGCACGGATTCGAAGGTCCGTACGGCGAACGGCCGCCCGTCCGCGTCCCACAGCCCGTGGACGGTCAGCAGCCAGTCGGCGTACGGGGTGGCGCCCAGCTCGGCGGGGCGCCCGGGCGGCTCGTCCCAGGTGGCGTGCGGGAGCAGGAAGTCCACGGCGGGCGGCCGGAGTTCGGCCAGCGCCCGGTACACGGCCACCGGGTCGTTCCGGACGTCCATCGTGCACAGCAGCCCGGCGAACAGGTGCCGGTATCCGGGTTCGTTCAGCAGCGCGACGGCCCGCAGCACCTGCGGGTGGCTGCTGCGTCCGTCGGCGAACCGCCGGTGGCGGTCGTTGGCGGCCTTGTCGCCGTCCAGCGAGATGCCGACCTTGATCTCCTGCTCCGCGAACAGCGCGCAGAAGTCCCGGTTCAGCAGCACGCCGTTGGTGTGGATGCGCAGGTCGAGGGCGCAGCCGGGCGGGAGTGCCGCCCGGAGCGCCTCGGCGGCGCGGCGCAAGCGGTCCGGGCCGGCGAGCAGGGGTTCTCCCCCGTGCAGGACGACCCGGACGGCGGGCAGCCGGTGGGCGGCCGCGTGCTCGCCGATGCGCTCGGCGGCCTTGGCCAGGATCCCGTCCGCGATGACCTTCGGCCGGGACCGCCAGCTGCTGTCCGCGTGTTCGTAGACGTAGCAGTGGTCGCAGGCCAGATCGCACCTGCTGTGCATCTTGACCACGAACTGTGTCAACGGCAGCGGAATCGACGTCGTCATGGAACTGTCCGGTTCGCTTCGATCGGCTCGGTCTGCTCGGCCTGGGCTCCGCCGGGAGTTCCGGGCCGGGTCAGATCGAGGAGTTGAAGGCTGCGACCGGCACGAGGCCGGAGTCCGCGCCGGGGAGCGCGCGCTGGAGCCGGGAGGCGAGCTCTTCCGCGCCGAGTGCGGCGAGGTCGGCGAGCGAGGGGCGTTCCGGCGTCTCCTGAGGGTCAGTGAGCTTGCCGGCCGGCCTGGTGCTGGTTACCGGAGTCATATTCGTTTCCTTAGGCGCGGTTAGGACCTGCCGAGGGTGGGTAAGCCCACCCGGTTGCGACCAATGTAGTGCCCGCGAAGACTCCGCGCGGCACCTTGCGGACTCACGTTGGGCTCCCCGGGCTGCCGACGTCGTACGACAGCGCTTTGGGCCCCCAGAATTCACCCGTTCAGCGGTCGCGCACTTCGCCGTGGCGCGCGCCGAAGCGCGTAGCCGTGGCCCGTGCCCGAACAGCCACACGGACCAGCCCCTGGTCACACCCCGGGAGTGCCCCGGGAAGCACCGGAACAATCGCCCCGCCGGGCCAAGCATCCGGCAAGCCGGATTCATTCCCCCGGCCCGCCGAGCGCCCGGACGGCCCGCACCAGCTCCCCGGTGAACTCCAGCCCCGCCGCCGTCAGTTCGCCGCAGCTCAGGAGCGTCTCCCCGGCGCTCAGGGTGTGCTTCCGCCAGCGGACGGACTCCCCCCGCGCACGTGCGAGGTCGCCCGCCCCCGCAGCCGCCTCGGCCCGCCAGAAGTCCGCCACCCCCAGGTGCGCGTACGCCCCCTGGAGCAGCGCCCCGGCCGGGCGCGGGTCGGGCCGCCAGGGGGCATGGTACGCGGCCGGGCCGTTGGGGCGGTGCAGCGGCACCAGGTCCAGCAGGGCGCCGAGTTGGACGTGCAGGAACTCGTGCACCAGGGCCAGCGCCAGCAGC
>NZ_LFVW01001010.1:0-2464 GCF_001182915.1 Kitasatospora sp. MY 5-36 | reverse complement strand
CCCGCAGCCGGTCCCGGCCGCGCAGCAGGCGCCCGCCCCGGCGGCGGACTTCCAGCCGTTCTGGTTCGCCGTCCCGGCCCCGCGCCAGCTGGCCCCGAAGGACAACCCGGCCGGCGCCCCGGTCGGCGAGGTCGTGCCGGGCACCTGGTACCTGGCCGTCGAGCAGCGCGGCGCCGCGCTGGTCGCGCAGCTGCCGGACGGCAGCCAGGGCGTGCTGGCCGACACCACGGGCATCCAGCGCGGCTGATACAGCACGGCTGACGCCCGCGGACGCACACCGCGAAGGGGCGGGACCGGTTCTCCGGTCCCGCCCCTTCCGCGTGTACGCGCCGTCTCCGCGCCCTGTGCGCGCGGTGCGCCCTGTGCGCCCGATCCGTACGGACGTCCGCTCCGCGTACGCCCGTCCCGCGCGCGCCCCGTCCCGCGCGCGTGCGCCGGGCTCAGCAGCAGTCCGCGACCACCAGCCCGGCCGGCAGCTGCTCCCCGCCGAAGACCGCGACCGTCGCCGGGTCCCCGCCGAGCGCGGCCACCGCGAGCAGCAGCGCCCCGGCCGTCCAGGTGGTGCGCTCCTCCGGCCAGATCGCGTCGTCCTCGAAGACGTACCCGGTCCAGTACGAGCCGTCCTCGTGCCGCAGGTGCTTCTGGATCCAGCGCAGGATGTCCACCGCGCGGTCGGACTGGCCGATGGCCCAGAGCGCGAGCGCCAGCTCGGCGCTCTCGCCGCCGGTCACCCACGGGCGGTCGCTGACGCAGCGCACGCCGAGGCCGGGGACGACGAAGCGCTCCCAGTCCCGCTCGATCCGGGCCACCGCCGCCTCGCCGCGCAGGCCGGTGCCGAGCACCGGGTAGTACCAGTCCATCGAGTAGCGGCCCTTGTCCAGGAACCGCTCGGGGTGGTGGGAGACGGCGTGCCCCAGCCGGCCGGCCGCGAGCTCCCAGTCGGGCTGCGGCTCCTCCAGGTACTCGGCGACGGCCAGGCCGCAACGCAGCGCGTGCAGGATGCTGGACGAGCCGGTGAGCAGCGCCTCGTCGGTGGCGGTGCCGTCCCCGTCGACCCGCCAGGCGATCGGGCCGCCGGGCAGCCGCAGCCCGACGATGAAGTCCAGGGCGCGCCGGACGACCGGCCAGATCCACTCCAGGAAGGCGTCGTCGCCGGTGCTGAGGTGGTGGTGCCAGACCCCGACCGCGATGTACGCGCAGAAGTTGCTCTCCTTGGCCCGGTCGGTGACCGCGCCGTCGGTGTACGCGGCGTACCAGGAGCCGTCCGGGTTCTGGGCGGCGGCGAGCCAGCGGTAGGCGGCCTCGGCGGCGGCGTGCTCGCCGGCCGTGTCGAGGGCCATCGCCGCCTCGGTGTGGTCCCAGGGGTCGAGGTGGTGGCCGGCGAACCAGGGTATGGCGCCGTCGGGGCGCTGCTCGGCCAGGATGCTGCGCACGGTGTCGGCGGCCTGCTCGGCGTCGAGCACCCCGTCGAGCAGCAGCACCTCGGGGACGGCGGCCGTCACGCCGTCCCGCCCGGCGCGCGGTTGGGCTTGGAGGCGTACGCGACGAAGCTCTTGCCGATCACCGGGTTGAGGGCCCGCTCGGCGGCCCTGGTGAGGCTGCTGATCACCGGGGTGCCGACGATGTCCCAGACCAGCAGCTGGTGGTAGGCCTTGACCGGCAGCGCCTTGTCGTTGTCGACGCCGACCGCGCACTTGATCCACCAGTACGGCGAGTGCAGCGCGTGCGCGTGGTGGGTGCCGTACGGCTCCAGGCCGGCGTCCTTGAGCTTCTCGAGCAGCTCGTCGCCCCGGTAGATCCGGATGTGGCCGCCCTCGTTGGCGTGGTACTCGTCGGACAGCGCCCAGCAGATCTTCTCCGGGAGCCAGCGGGGCACGGTGACGGCGAGCAGGCCGCCCGGCTTGAGGACCCGGAACATCTCGTTGAGCACGCCCTTGTCGTCCGGGATGTGCTCCATCACCTCGGAGATGATGATCTTGTCGAAGTACTCGTCCTCGAACGGCAGCGCCAGCGCGTTGCCCTCCATCGCGACCGCCGACGCGCCCTCGGGGGCCTCACCGGCCTGCTCCATCGCCGCGAACCACTTCCTGACCTCGGCGATCTCCTCGGTGTTCTGGTCGAGGGCGATCACGTTGGCGCCACGGCGGTAGCACTCGAACGCGTGCCGGCCCCCGCCGCAGCCCAGGTCGAGCACCCGGTCGCCGGGGGCGAGCGGGAAGCGCGAGAAATCGACGGTCAGCACTGCAGGACTCCCATTCCTATTGCTACCAAGCGTTCTTGACGCTTCGTCACGCCACTCCCGGCACGTCACGCTTCGTCGGGCAGGCTCGCCCTGCCGCCACCGCTCCGCCTCCGCCGACCGGCCGTCACCGACCTGCCGCGGGCGGGCGGCTAGGCCACGTACCGCCAGCCCGGCCCCGAGCGGGCCCGGGCGCCGACGCCGGTGGCGAGCGCCGCGCGGTAG
>NZ_LFVW01001009.1:0-2490 GCF_001182915.1 Kitasatospora sp. MY 5-36 | reverse complement strand
CGCCGACCCGGCCCGCGCCGCGCACCTCGATCCGCGCGTCGGCCCGGCGGCCCAGGACCGCCGGTGCGGCGCCCGGCCCGGAGTGGACCAGGGAGAGCGAGGCGAGGTCCGGTTCGAGCAGGTCCCGCTGCTGTGCGGGGAAGCGGGCCAGCGCGCGGCGGCCGGCCTCCGCGTCGTCCAGCAGGCCGGTCTCCTCCAGGCCGGTGAGCAGGGTGTCGGCCGGTTCGCGGCCGAGCCCGATGCGTTCTCCCTCGTTCAGGAGCTCCGGTCGGTCGCGCGTCCCGTCGAGCAGCGCGAGGAAGTCGCAGAGGGTCTTGTCGGCGTTGCCGAGCACCCCGGCGAACCGGGTGACGGTGCCGAACTGCAGGGTCTCCGAGTCCCGCCAGCTGCGGGACAGCGCGGGCTTGAGGGCGAGGCGCACGACGATCTTCCTTCCGATCGTTTCCGGACGGCTGACCGCAGCTTGCCCCATCACGCCGATGTCGTGCGCAGAGTTATCCACAGGCCTGTGCTTATGATCACCCCATCCGTTCGCACGCCCTGTGGATAACTGGCCATCCTTCCCGATGTCGCTTTCCAGACACCCCCCGTCGACTTTTCGTTCCCGATCGCTCCATGAAAGATTCCGGCCATGGCAGCGGACTTCTGTCCGTGGTACCGGGTAACGTCGTGTGCCATGGCAGCCGAGCGGGACTCCCATCCACCGGCGTCGCGTCGGCGTGCCCCCGCAGCGTCCGGGTCGCAGGTCGCGGCGCCGAACACGCGCGGGCGCCCGGACCAGCGGCAGCAGCCGAGGCCGGCCCCGTCGCAGCCGCCGCCCGCCGGTGCCACGGCCCCCGAGGCGCACGACCGCAGCCGGGTCGAGGTGCGCCGCAGCGCCCGCCGCAGCCGTACCGTCTCCGCCTACCGCGAGGGCGACCGCACCATCGTGCTGATCCCGGCCCGGATGTCGCACGCCGAGGAGCAGCGCTGGGTCGCGCAGATGCTGGAGAAGCTCGCCGCCCAGGAGTCCCGGCGGATCCCCGGGGACGAGGCCCTGATGGCCCGGGCCCGCGAGCTGTCGGCCTCCTACCTGGACGACCGCGCCCGGCCCAGTCAGGTCCGCTGGGTCACCAACCAGAACTCCCGCTGGGGCTCCTGCACCCCCAGCGAGGGGACGATCCGCCTCTCCCACCGTCTTCAGGGCATGCCGGAGTACGTGCTGGACTACGTGCTGCTGCACGAGCTGGCGCACCTGCTGGTGCCGGACCACGGCCCGGCGTTCTGGGCCCTGCTGGAGGCTTACCCGCGGACCGAGCGGGCCCGCGGCTACCTGGAGGGCGTGGTCTCCGCGGCCCGGCTGCCGCACATCCCGGGCGCCCGGCACGCCGCTCCGGGCCCGACCGGGCCCGATCAGGCAGCCTCCTGCGACTGACGCCGCGGTGATGGGGGAGCCACGGGCGGGCCGGTCCGACCGTAGGAACGACGGAAGGGGGCGCGGGCCGATGTGGCCCGCGCCCCCTTCCGGTGTCGCACCTCAGCCGGTCAGCTGCCGTGCCCGGGCCACCAGGTCGCGCACCGAGTGGTCGGTGAGCTCCGGCAGCCGGTCGTAGTCGAACCAGCGCAGGTCCAGCGACTCCTCGCTGATCAGCGCCTGGGCACCGGCCGGGGCCAGCGCGATGTACTGGACGTCCAGGTGGGTGTTCTCCGGCCGGTCCTTGCCGGCGCAGCGCACCAGGTGCCGGTCCAGCTTGGCCGGCACCGGGGTGCCGCCGCTCTCCAGCAGCACCAGGTCGGGGATGCCGGACTCCTCGACGGCCTCGCGCAGCGCGGCCGAGGCGAGGTCGCGGTCGCCGGGCTCGCAGTGCCCGCCCATCTGGAGCCACATGCCGACCTTGGGGTGCAGGGTCAGCAGCACCCGCCCGGCGGCCGGGTCGACGACCGCCGCGCTCGCGGTGATGTGCGCGGGCAGGCAGGAGCGGTACAGGCCGTCGGGCCGCGCGGCGAGGTGCTCCAGGTAGTCGAGCCGCAGCCGCTCCTGGTCCTGGTCGGCGGGCCGCCACCCGCTCAGCGCGCGGACGGCGTCCGCGTGCAGGCCGGAGGAGGTCTCGGTGGCGGGCGTCTCGGTGGCCGTCATGCGGTGGGCTCGCCCTTCCCGTCGGTGCCGTCCTCGTCGGTCTTCGGCTGCTCGTCCTTCTTGGTGAGGTCGGGCTTGCCGGCCGCGGCCTCGCCGAGCAGCTTGTCGAGCGCGTCGAAGTCGATGCCGCCCTCCAGGTCGTCGGCGGAGCCCCGGTGGACGAAGGCGTCCGGGTCGTCCAGGTCGGCGGCGGTGGGCAGCATGTCCGGGTGCTCCCAGAGCGCGTCGCGGCCCTCGATGCCGCGGGCGTCGGCGAGCAGTGCCCAGAGCCGGGAGGCGTCGCGCAGCCGGCGCGGGCGCAGCTCCAGGCCGACCAGGGTGGCGAAGGTCTGCTCGGCGGGCCCGCCGGCCGCGCGGCGGCGGCGGACGGTCTC
>NZ_LFVW01000100.1:0-7993 GCF_001182915.1 Kitasatospora sp. MY 5-36 | reverse complement strand
CGAGCACCCTGCGGGTGGTCGAGCGCGCGGGCGAGGTGGTGGCGGTGGGCCGCACCACCCCGGTGGACGACGGCGAGTTCCACCTGGTCGAGGCGGCCGCCGCGGACGAGCGGGCGGCCCGCGAACTGCTGGCCGGCGTGGCGGCGTTGGCGCCCGAGGCGCGGCTCCAGGTGGTGCACCGGCCCGGCACCCTGCCGGCCACCGTCTGGCACGGGCTGCTGGACGACACCCCGCGCCCCAAGGCGGAGCAGTACTACGTCCGCATCCCCGATCCGGCCGTGCTGCTCGACCGGCTGCGCCCCCTGTTCCGCCAACGCCTCGCCGCCGCCGGCCTGGACCGCGCCGACGGCGAACTGCTGCTCTCCACCTACCGCGCGCACTACCGGATCCCGCTCGGCGCGCAGGAGCCGGGCTCGGTGGTCACGGGCGGCACGATGCAGGGCACGGGCCCGGGCGGCGGCGTGGGCGTGGCGCCGGACGCGCTGGCGGCGCTGCTCTTCGGGCCGTACGGGCTGGAGGGGTTGAGCCGCATCCGGCCGGACGTGTACGGGCGTGGGGACGAGGAGCTGCACCGGGCGCTGTTCCCGCCGCTGACGTCCGATCTGCTGACGTACTACCTGCCGTGACGTCCCGTCTGCCGGGCCCCGTCACGGGGACCCCGCCCTGTCGGGGCCCGGCGACCGGGGCGTAGGGTGCGCCCTGTGAACGAACTGATCTTCCGGGGGAAAGACAAGTTCCGCCCGTCCTGGTCCGATTTCGGCCTGCTCGCGGTCATCCTCGCGGCCCAACTCGTCATCGGCTACAAGAGGCTCGGCCTCGTCCCGACGCTCCTGATCGTCGCCGGGACCCTGGTGATCGCCGTCCCGAGCCGCTACGCCACCATGCGGTGCTGGAGCCGGGTCGGCGCCGACGGGATCACCCTCTGCTGGGGGCTCGGCCGTGGCCGCACCTACTCCTGGCGGCAGATCGCCTGGATCGACGTGCGGGAGACCAAGGGCTTCGGCATGAGCGAGGGCACGCGCGCGGCCCGGATCCACACCGTCGACGGCCGGCGCCGCTCGCTTCCGGCCCTCCAGAGCAGCACCTTCTACCCGTCGGCGGACTTCGACACGGACTTCCGCCGGGTCGTCAACTGGTGGGAGCTCAGCACCGAGCCGGGCGAGCGTGTCCGGCCGGGCGCCCAGGTGCGGGACCGGCTGACGCCGGTGAAGGTCGGACTCCTGGCCTCCGTCGTCCTCGGCGCCGTCATCCTCGTCGACGTCCTGCGGTAACCACCGGAACTCCCGGTTCGGCTCCGGTTCCCGGGTGGGAGCCGGAGCCGACCTGTGTTTCCGCGCGACCGAAGCGCCGTCGGCGCACCGCGGTGCCGCCGGTCAGTCGACCACGGTGACCGTGAAGCCCTCGGGCGCGCGCATCCGGACCGCGCCGGTGTGGTCGGTGGTCACCTCGATCGGCAGTCCGGCCACCGTCAGCCCCTCGATCCGCAGCGACTCGTACCCGGCGGGCACCCGCGCCCGGACCGTCAGCCGGCGGCCCGGTGCGTCGGCCTCCAGGCCGAGCAGCGACTGGAGGACCGTCACGGCGGAGGCGGCGGCCCAGGCCTGCGGGCGGCAGGACGCCGGGTACGGGACGGGACGGGCGTAGCGCTCGCGCGGGTGGCCGCCGAAGAGCTCGGGCAGCCGGTGGTCGAAGCCCGCGGCGGCGCGCACCAGTCCGGCGGCCAGCGGCTCGGCGGCCTCGTGCAGTCCGGCCTTGGCGAGGCCGTGGACGGCGATGGCGCTGTCGTGCGGCCAGACCGAACCGGTGTGGTAGCCGAGCGGGTTGAAGCCGGCCGCGGCGGCGTCCAGGGTGCGCAGCCCGTAGCCGCTGTCCATGCCCGGGGCGGTGAGCCGGGCGGCGACCAGGGCGCTCTCCTCGGCGTCGAGCAGGCCGGTGCCGAGCAGGTGGCCCATGTTGGAGGCGATCGAGTCGACCCGGCGCTTGTCCCCGTCGAGGGCGACCACCGGGTAGCGGCCGTTTCCGTCCTCGGTCCAGAAGGCGTCGCGGAAGCGTTCCCGCAGCCGCTCGGCCCACTGCCGCCAGTGCTCGGCACCGGGGCGGCCGAAGGCCTCCAGCAGGTCGGCCGCCTTGACCGCCGCCTCGTGGGCGTAGGCCTGGACCTCGCTGAGCGCGATCGGGGCGTCGGCGATCCGGCCGTCGCGGAAGCGGATGCTGTCGGAGGAGTCCTTCCAGCCCTGGTTGGACAGGCCGCTGCCGGTGCTGTCCACGTACTCCAGGAAGCCGTCGCCGTCCGCGTCGGCGTACCGCTCCAGCCAGTCGAGGGCGGCCTCGGCGTGCGGGAGGAGGTCCTCGACCTGGTCGGTGGGCAGGCCCCAGCGCCAGGCGTCGTGCAGCAGGACGAGCCAGAGCGGGGTGGCGTCGGCGGTGCCGAAGTAGCAGGGCGGCAGGTGGGCGCCGGTGTCGAGGTGCTGCTCGGCGCGGCGGACCTCGTGCAGGATCTTGCCGGGCTGCTCCTCGGTGGCCGGGTCGACGGCGCGGCCCTGGCGCCGGGCCAGGGTGCGCAGGGTGCCGGCGGCGAGCTCGGTGCCGAGCGGGAGGAGCATCCGGGCCGCCCAGAGCGAGTCGCGGCCGAACAGGGTGAGGAACCAGGGCGCGCCGGCGCCGAGGAAGGTGTCGGCGGGGCTCAGCGGGTCGGTGAGCAGCAGGCCGCGCAGGTCCTGGTGGGAGCGGGCGAGCCAGTGGCCGAGGTCGTGTTCGCGGCCGGTGACCTCGGGGGTGCGCCAGGGGGCGGCGTCGGCGGGCGGGGCGGGGAAGAGGTCGCCCTCGGCGTGTTCGGCGGTGCACTCCAGGACGGCGTGCCAGGACTGGCCGGGGGCGAGTTCGATGTCGTAGCCGGCGGTGCCGGTGGCGGGGTCGAGGTGGTCGGGGGCCGGGGTGAGGGCGAGGACGGCGGTGAGCGGGCCCCGGCTCCAGCGCAGTGCGTCGTCGCCGTCGGCGCCGGGGGTCAGCGGGGTGTCGGCGCGGCCGGCCTTGACGGTGTCCATCGCGGCGAAGTCGCTCTCGGCGCGCAGGTCCAGGCGCAGCCGGGCGGTGAGGTCGCCGCCGTTGTGGACGGTGTAGCGCTCGGTGAGGCGTCCGGGGGCGACTTCGCGGCGGCGTTCCAGGGTGGTGGCGGGGTCGGCGGTCCGCTCGGCGAGGCCGCGCAGCACGGTGACGAAGGTGGTGCTGCCGTCCGGGCCCTCGGCGGTGGCGACGGGTGCGTTGGGGACGCCGGGGACGGTGGCCTCCAGGCGGGAGAGGATCCGGCGGTCCCCGTGGAAGAAGCCGTCCGCTCCCCCGGCGAACCGGCCGTCGGGGCGGGAGGCGCAGAAGCTCGGGGCGGCCACGGAGAGCCGGGCGTCGTGCAGGAACGGCTGCAGGTCAATCGCTTCCATCGCTGACATGGTCTCTTCATCCTCTGCTGGGGGCTTGACAGTTGCTTCCACCCGGGCGCAACCTTTCTGCCGTTGGAGCGTTCCAAGACATTAACCCCCCTGGTGGGGATGATGGAACCCCGGATTGGAACGCTCCAACATTCATGTCGATGGAGACAGAACCTAGGATCGCCGTCATGCATGCACACTCATCGCCCCGGCCCAGGACAGGGTCCGCCGTGACCCTCGAAATGGTCGCCGCCCGGGCCGGCGTGGGCCGCCAGACGGTCTCCAACGCGATCAACTCGCCCGAGCTGCTGCGCCCGCAGACGCTGGAGCGGGTCCGGCGCGCCATCGACGAGCTCGGCTACCGGCCGCACCGGGCCGCGCAGGCCCTGAAGACCAGGGCCAGCCGGCTGATCGGCTACGGCATCCGCTCCAGCAGCACCGGCGTCGCGACCCCCGTCCTGGACCGGTTCCTGCACTCGCTCTCCGAGGCCGCCGACCGGGCCGGCTACCGGGTGGTGCTGTTCGCCGTCGCCCCCGGGGACGACGAGCTCACCAGCTACCGGCAGTTGCTGGACGAGCACGGCGCGGACGGCTTCGTGCTCAGCGGCACCGACCGCGGCGACCGCCGCCAGGGCTGGCTGCACGAACAGGGCGTCCCGTACGTCGCCTTCGGCCGCACCTGGAGCGGCCGGGACGTCGGCGACTGGGTCGACGTGGACGGCGCCGCCGGGACCTCGGCCGCCGTCCGGCACCTGGCCGGGCTCGGCCACCGCAGGATCGGCTTCCTCGGCTGGCCCAAGGGCTCCGGCGTCGGCGACGACCGCGCCCGCGGCTGGCAGAGCACGATGCGCGAACTCGGCCTGCCCACCCGGGGCCGCCGGGCCGAGAGCCCGGACGACCCGGAGCGCGCCACCGAGGCCGCCGAGCGGCTGCTCGCGGCCGGCGCGACCGCGGTCGTGGCCGCCAGCGACACCCTGGCCCTCGGCTGGTACCAGGCACTGCGGCACGACGGCCGCACCCCCGGCCCGGAGGCGGCCGTCATCGGCTTCGACGACTCGCCGATCGCCCCCCTGCTCTTCCCCTCGCTGTCCAGCCTCGCCCAGCCGCTCGACGCGGTCGGCCGCGAGTGCATGCGGCTCCTACTCGACCGGCTCGGCGACCGGCAACGGCCGACCGAACACGTCCTGCTGGAACCGGAACTGGTGCTCCGCGAAAGCGTGTGACACCGCTCCCCCGAGCCGTCTCCGACCCATCCCCCCACCCTCGCAAGGAGATCACGCATGGCCACCTCCCGCACCCTCGCCGCGGCCGCCGTCTGCGCGGCCGTCGCCCTCGGCGCCGTCACCGGCTGCTCCTCCTCCGGCGGCTTCGGCGACTCGACGGCCAAGCAGTCCTCCGGCGGCAAGCAGGACCTGACGGTGCTGATCGCCACCTCCGGCGAGGCCGAGACCGCGGCGGTCAAGGCGGCCACCGCCGCCTGGGCACAGCAGACCGGCAACACCGTCACGGTGCAGATCGCCAGCAACATCAACCAGCAGCTCGGCCAGGCCCTCGCCGGCGGCACCCCGCCGGACCTCTTCTACGTCAACTCCGACCAGTTCGCGAACTACGCCAAGGGCGGCTCGCTCTACGCCTACGGCGACCAGATACCCGACGCCGCGGACTTCTCCGAGCAGCTGCGCAAGGCCTTCAGCAACGACGGCAAGCTCACCTGCCTGCCCAAGGACAGCTCCACCCTGGGCCTGGCGATCAACACCGACCTCTGGAAGCAGGCCGGCCTGACCGAGGCCGACTACCCCACCACCTGGCAGCAGTTGTCCGACGACGCCGCCAAGCTCACCAAGGACGGCGTCACCGGCCTCGTCACCGCCCCCGACTACCAGCGGGTCGGCGCCCTGCTGAAGGAGGCCGGCGGCTGGATCACCGACCCCGAGCAGAAGACGATGACCGCCGACAGCCCGGCCAACAAGCAGGCGCTGGAGTACCTCCAGTCCATGATGAAGGCCGGCTCCGCCAAGTACGTCGCCGAGGTGGACGCCGGCTGGGGCGGCGAGGCGCTCGGCAAGGGCAAGGCCGCGATGACCATCGAGGGCAACTGGCTGAAGGGGGCGATGGCCAAGGACTTCCCGAACGTCCCGTACAAGGTGCTCCCGCTGCCCGCCGGCCCGGCCGGCCCCGGCACCCTCGCGTTCAGCAACTGCTGGGGCATCGCCGCCAAGAGCACCCACCAGGCCGCCGGCGTCGACCTGGTCAAGCACCTGACCAGCGCCGACCAGCAGCTGGAGTTCTCCAAGGCCTTCGGCGTGATGCCCTCGCGCACCAGCGCGCTGGCCACCTACGCCCAGCAGTACCCGGAGTCCAAGGCCTGGGTCGATGGCGTCGCCACCTCCCAGCCGCCGGTCACCATCGCCGGGTTCAACCAGGTGCTCACCCAGTTCAACACCGACCTCCAGTCGCTGAAGACCGGTGACCCGGCGGCCGTCCTGGGCAGCCTCCAGCGCAACGGCGAGCAGGCGCTCAAGAATGCCAAGTAAGAGCGCCGCCCGTACCGACCGCACCGCCCGTACGGCCCGCACCGCCGGTACGAAGGCCGAGCGCGGCCTGCGCGAGGGAGCGTGGGGCTGGCTGTTCACCGGCCCCATGGTCCTCGTCCTCGGGCTCTTCATGGTCCTGCCCATCGCGATGGCCCTGTGGGTCAGCCTGCTGCACTGGGACGGCCAGTCCAACCCCTTCAGCGGCAGCGCGGACTTCGTCGGCCTGGACAACTACCGGCGGCTGTTCACCCAGGACGGCCTGGACCGCACCCTGTTCGCCACCTCGCTGCGCAACACCCTGTACTACGTGGTGCTGACCGTGCCGCTCCAGACGGGGCTGGCGCTCTTCCTCGCCATCGCCGTCAACCAGCGCATGCTGCGCGGCCGGGGCGCCCTGCGCACGGTGTTCTACTTCCCGTCCGTCACCAGCTCGATCGCCGTCTCGACGGTCTTCCTCTTCCTCTTCCAGGGCAGCGGCGCCGTCAACCGGATGCTCGGCTGGCTCGGCGTCCAGGGGCCGAACTGGTTCGCCGACCCGCGCGGACTGGTCTGGCTGGTCCTCGGCTGGTTCGGCGTCGACCAGCCGGCGCCGACCGCCGGCGGGCCGCTCGGACTCTCCTGGTCCGAGTGGTTCGCCGGGCCCTCGGTCGCGATGTCCACCCTGATCCTGATGGCGGTCTGGACCACCTCCGGCACCTTCATGCTGATCTTCCTCGCCGCCCTCCAGGACATCCCGCGCGAACTGGAGGAGGCCGCCGCCCTGGACGGCGTCAACCGCCGCCAACTGCTGCGCGCACGGTGGCCGTCGCCGGCCCCGACTCCGTGTGGCTGGACGGCGAGGCCGAGACCTACGGCCGCGACCTCACCACCTACGCCGACTTCACCGTCACCGCCGGGGAACGGATCGCCTTCGCCCTCACCTGGCAGGCCTCCCACCTCCCCGCACCCGACCAGCCGGACGCGGCCCAGGCACTCGACGCCACCGAGGAGTTCTGGCACGACTGGGCCGACCAGTGCACCTACCAGGGCCCCTACCGCGAAGCCGTGATCCGCTCCCTGATCACCCTCAAGGGCCTCACCTACGCCCCCACCGGCGGCATCGTCGCCGCCCCCACCACCTCCCTGCCCGAGGACATCGGCGGCGAACGCAACTGGGACTACCGCTACACCTGGCTGCGCGACGCCGCCATCACCCTCTCCTCCCTGCTGCGCACCGGCTACCGCGACGAGGCCAAGGCCTGGCGCGAATGGCTCCTGCGCTCCGTCGCCGGCGACCCCGAGAACCTCCAGATCATGTACGGCATCGCCGGCGAGCGCGAGCTCACCGAGTCCTCCCTCGACTGGCTGCCCGGCTACGAGGGCTCCCAGCCCGTCCGCATCGGCAACGGCGCCGCCGGACAACTCCAGCTCGACGTCTACGGCGAGGTCGTCGAAGCCCTCCACCTCGCCCACATGACCGGCCTCGTCCGCAACGACCACGCCCACCAGCTCCAACTGCGCCTGATCGACTACCTCGAGGACCACTGGCAGAACCCCGACGAGGGCATCTGGGAGGTCCGCGGCCCCCGCCGCCACTTCGTCCACTCCAAGGTCATGGCCTGGGTCGCCGTCGACCGCACCATCGAACTGCTGGAACGGACCGACGAACAGGGCCCGTTGGAGCGGTGGCGCGCGCTGCGCGACACCATCCACGCCGACGTCTGCGAGCACGGCTACGACCCGGACCGCAACACCTTCACCCAGTCCTACGGCTCAGCCGAACTAGACGCCTCGCTGCTGCTGATCCCCCAGGTCGGCTTCCTGCCCGCCGACGACAAGCGCGTCATCGGCACCATCGAGGCGATCCAGCGCGAACTGTCCACCGAGGACGGCTTCGTCCTGCGCTACCCCACCGACGGCGGAGTGGACGGCCTGCCGGGCGACGAAGGCGCCTTCCTCGCCTGCTCCTTCTGGCTCGCCGACGCCCTCGCCCTGATCGGCCGCACCGACGAGGCCCGCGAACTGTTCGAGCGCCTGCTGTCGATCCGCAACGATCTG
>NZ_LFVW01001008.1:0-2493 GCF_001182915.1 Kitasatospora sp. MY 5-36 | reverse complement strand
GTGTTCGCGCTCGCGCCCGGCGGCGCCGCGCTGCTGCACCGCTGGCAGACCACGCCCGGCGGCGCCTGGTCCGCCTGGGAGCGCTTCGGGACGCCCGCCGGGGCTGCGCCCAGGGTGGCCCGTGACGGCACCGGGCGGCTGAACGTCACCGCGATCGCCCCGTCCGGCACGGCCGCCTTCCACCGCCGCCAGTCGGTGCCCAGCGGGGGCTGGGACGCCTGGCAGCCGCTGCTCGGCTGGTCCACCGCCGCGCCGCCGGCGATCGCCGGCTCGGACGGCCGACTGGAGGCCTTCACCCTCTCCCCGGGCGGCGAACGCCTCGCCCACCGCTGGCAGTCGGCGCCCGCCGGAGCCTGGGCACCGACGGACGTGCTCGGCGAGGACTTCGGCGAGCCCGGCCTGGTGCTCGCGGCGCCGCCCTCGGCCGCGGCCGACTCCACCGGGCGGCTGCACGTCTTCGCGGTGGCCGAGGACGGCCGGGTCCGCACCCGCGTCCAGGACCGGCCCGGTGGCGGCTGGCGGCCGTGGGCCGCCTTCGGCGACCGGCCGGTGGCGCCGCTGCGTTCGGGGGCGCCGATGGGTGCGGTGGCACCCGTGCGTTCGGGGGCGTCGATGCGCTGACCGAACGCCTGTACCCTCCGCTCCCGCTTTGTCAAGTAGCCTGCGGCATCCGGTTTATTGTCGTACGCGAAGAGGTACCGTTCGTCCGTCCGGCAAGAGCCGGCGCGCGAAACGGGGGAGCGGTGCGCGGGACGGAGGAGCGGTGAGCGGGATTGTCGTCCACCTGCCGGAGGGGAACGGCGACGACACGGTGACCTTACGGCTCGGTCCGGGAGAACGGGCCCGCTTCGGCCGGGGCTCCGCCCGCATCCCCGTGGAGCTGCGCCTCGGCGACGAGACGGTCTCCCGACTGGCCGGTGAGATCCACGCGACCGACGACCACTGGCAGTTGAGCAACCTCAGCAACACCCACGCCTACCTGGTGGAGAACCCGGAGGGCGCCGGCGAGTACCTGCGGGTGCCGCCACGGCGGATCGGCGCGCCGATCCCCTTCGAGTTCTCCCGGGTGGTGCTGCCCTCCCGGCGGGAAACCCCGCTCTCCTTCCAGGTGTTCGCGCCCGACCACGTCTACCTGGACCCGGACGCCCACGGCGGCTCCCGGGAGAGCCGCACCATGACGGCGTACTCGCTGGACGAGACCGCCACCTACTTCCTGGTCCTGGTCGCACTCTGCGAACCGTGGCTGCGCGACCGCTCCCCGGCCGCCGTCCCCACCACCCCGCAGGTGGTCGCCCGGCTGCACGGCCACCCCGCCTGCGCCCGGCTCACCGCCCGCGCCGTCAGCTCGCACCTCGACTACCTCGCCGACGAGAAGCTCCGCATCGACCTGCCCGACGGCGACCGCGCGGACCGCCGCAGCGGCAAACGCGAGGCCGTGGTGGGGCTCGCCCTGAAGTTCGGCATCGTCCGCGAGGAACACCTCGCGCTCCTGCCGGCCCCCGAACCCGCCCGCACCGGACGGTAGGGAGGGGCGGAGATGCCGCAAGACCCGGCCCTTCCCGGGGAGGCCGTCCCGAGGGAGGGCGTCCCCAGCGAGGCCGTCCCCGAGCAGGACTTCCCCGGGGACGGCGAGGAACTGCTGCCGGCCGGCCACCGGGTCGGCGAGTGGACCGTCACCGGGCTGCTCGGCGAGGGCGGCTGGGCGACGGTCTACGCCGCCCGCCGGGCCGACGGCGGGGCCGGCCGCGCGGACGACGCGGACGGCACGGTCGCCCTCAAGGTGCTGCCGACCGCCGGACTCGCCCCCCGCCAGGCCCGCCAGGTCGCCGAAGCCGCCCGCCGCGAAACCGAGTTGGGCCGCACCGCCCCGCACCCCCGACTGGTCCGGCTGCTCGACACCCTCGTCCTGGCCGCCCCCGACCAGCCCACCCTCGACGGCGCGATCGTCCTCGTCATGGAACGCGCCCGGTGCACCCTGCGCGACCTGCTCGCCCTCGGCGTCGACGAGGCCGAGGGCGCCCGGATCGTCACCGGCATCTGCGAAGGCCTCGCCCACCTGCACCGCTCCGGCTGGGTCCACACCGACCTCAAACCGGAGAACGTCCTCATCGGCGCCGACGGCGAGGTCCGCCTCTCCGACTTCGGCCTCGCCATCGAACTCACCGGCACCCACGGCCACTGCTCCCCGATGGGCACCCCCGACTACCTCCCGCCGGAACGCTGGACGGAACCGCTCGGCGAACACGGCATCAAAGTCCGTACCACAGCGGACATCTGGGCGCTCGGCATCGTCATCCACGAGGTCTTCGCCGCCGGCGGCCGCCCCTTCCCCGGCGTCACCCCCACCGCCCGCAGCGCCGCCGCCCAGCAGTACGCGGAAGGCCGCGCCGCCCTGCGACTGGCCGCCGCCGTCCCCCCGTTCTGGCGCGCCCTCGCCGCCGACTGCCTCGCCCCCACCCACGCCGCCGACCTCAAGACGCTGGTCGAGGTGTT
>NZ_LFVW01001007.1:0-2501 GCF_001182915.1 Kitasatospora sp. MY 5-36 | reverse complement strand
ACACGGCGGGCGGGGAACCAGGGCGCGCGCTGAGCGGGACCGGTGCGCGCCCGCCCCCGGGCGTACCTGAGGAACGACGCATCCGCGGCCGCCGAGCGAACGGGCGGCCGCGGACGCGTGAGGGCTCGCTGCCGCCCGGGGCCGCGGTGCCCCGCCCGTCACCAGTTCCGGACCTGCCGGATGATCCGCCGCTTCAGCCGGACCGTCCGGCTGCCGTCGGGGAACAACCGCAGCCGGTCGAGCTCCCAGTGCCCGTACTCGGCGTGCTCGGTGAGCAGTTGGCGCGCCGCGTTGCGCGTGGTGCCGCGCGGCATGCGCAGGGACTGGTACTCGTACTCCGGCTGCCGGACCGGCTTCCGTGGGGTCAAAACGCTCCTCCTGGGGATCACCTTCAGGCAAGCCTACGGCCTGCCCCGGACAGTCGGCCCGGGTATTTCCGGCCGTCCTCCCGTGCGCGGGCGACGGTCGGAACGGGTGCGGCCCCGGCCGCCGACTGACAGTGCATCAGTCCTGTTGCCACTGTGGAGGGGATACCCCGATCCCGGCGCGCGAAGCGGCAGCCGGACGGCCTCGGCGGGCCCGGCGTGCGCCCTCCGCGCCCGCTTCGCGCCGGTGGCGCGTGGGGACGAAGCGGGACGGATCGGACATCAGGGGGGAAGTTGCGGTGAAATCGCGGGTGTAGGTGACAACCGCTGTGCGTGGCGACACCGCGGGGAGATAGCGTCTGCACCATGTCTGATGCCGCGCAGCCCACCATTGCCGAGGTACGCGCCGCCGCTGAGGCGGTCAAGGCCGCCATCGACCGTCATCTGGAAGCGGTGTCAAGCCCCAACGCAGCCGATGATCCCGCCGTCACCGCCGCCTACGAGCAGCTCGCGACGGCGGCCATCGCCTACGACCAGCTCCTGTACGAGGCCTACGACGAGGTCACGCCCTTCGAGATCCCCGGGGACGAGGGCCCCGGCGGGTACCACGGCCCCGAACAGCCCGAGGCGATCAGCGTGTTGATCCGCCGTGACTACCACGTCGTCGACCCCGAGCGGCTGCGTGCCCAGGCCGAGCGGCTGGACGAGTCGCTGACCCCGGGCGGCGCCGGTGCGGGCGGGGTGAACGCCGCGATCGGCGTGCTGTTCGGCGAGTACGAGCCCGACGAGATCGCCGCCCGCAGCGAGGAGTTCGGCCTGGAGGAGGCCGACTCGACGCTCTGGGTCGCGGCCACCGAGCCGACCGAGCCGGGCGAGTGGCTGCCCGAGCCCTTCGAGCACGCCGACCCGCAGCTGCTGATCTGCCGGTTCGACGTGAGCGAGGTCTACGACGACGAGGACCCGGACGACTGACGCGGACAGGACGACCGACGCCGTGCAGGACGGCCGACGGGCGGGCCCGGGAACGCCGGGGCCCGCCCGTCGTGCGTTCCGGCCGGCGGCCCGTCGGAGCGGGGCCGGCCGGAACGCCGGTCAGTACGCCGAGGCGGCGTTCTCGGCGAGGACCGCCCGCAGCCGGGTGGTGCGCGACTGCGCCTGGCGCTCGGCGACGGCCTGGACGAGCGCCGGGCCCGCCGCGTGCACCACGGACAGGTGCCGCTCGCCGCGGCCGAAGGCGGTGTAGACCCACTGCCGGGTGAGCGCCTGGGCGGCGTCCTCCGGGACCACCACGACCGCGCCCGGCCAGCGCCGGCCGACCGCCTGGTGGACGGTCAGTGCCCAGCCGTGCCGCAGCCGGGCGGCCTCGGCCGGCGGGACGGTCCGGTGCGAGCCGTCCGCGTACTCCAGGTGCAGACCGGTGGCGTCGCCGTCCAGCACCCGGGCCGGGCGGGTGACGCCGGGGGTGGGGGAGTCGACCACCCGGTCGCCCGGGTCGAAGCCGCCGAACCGGCCGGGGCCGGGGTTGAGCCGGGCCTTGGCGGCGGCGTTCAGCGCGCGGGTGCCGGCCGGGCCGCCGTGGCCCGGGGTGAGCAGCACCACCTGCTCGGCCGGGATGCCCAGCGCGCGCGGGATGGAGTCGGTGAGCAGCTGGACGGCGCGGTGGACGGCCTCGCCGGCGTCCTTGGCGGTCAGGATGACCACCTCCTTGTCCGGCGCCTCGACCGGCTGGAGCTCGCCGATGCCGACACCGGAGACCAGCTCGCCGATCGGGCCGAAGTCCGGGGTGCGGGAGGCGACCGCCGGGCAGGCCTTGGCGGCCAGCAGGTCGGCGAAGACCCGCCCGGGGCCGGCCGACCAGAGCTGCCCCGGGTCCCCGCTGAGCACCAGCCGGGTGCCGTCGGCCAGCGACTCCAGGACGACGGCGGCCAGGTCGACGTCCAGCAGCGGGGCGTCCAGCACGACGAGCAGGTCCAGGGCGAGCGTGCCGTCCGGGGCGCGGCCGGGGCCGGCGGCGCCGGAGAGCAGCTCGGCGAGGGTGACCACGGGGGCCCCGGCGCCCGCCTCGGCGAGTGCGGCGAGGGAGTCCCGGCCCTGGTCCGTCCAGGTGGCGGCCCAGGCCCGCAGCCCGAGGCCGCG
>NZ_LFVW01001006.1:0-2524 GCF_001182915.1 Kitasatospora sp. MY 5-36 | reverse complement strand
GGAGGCGGAGCGGGAGGCGGCCGCCGAGGCCGCCCGCGCCGAGCTGGACCCGGCCACCGGGGCGCTGCTGCGCGCCGTGCTGTTCCGGCCCGCCGACGGCGCCCGGCCCCAACTCCTCCTGACCGCCCACCACCTGGCCGTCGACAGCGTCTCCTGGCGGGTCCTGCTCGCCGACCTGGCACAGGCCTACCGGCAGGCCGCCGAGGGCCGCACCCCCGACCCGGCGCCCGAGCCCACCGCCTTCACCGACTGGGCCCACCGGCTCGCCGAACTCGTCCGGACCGGCGGCCTGGACGCGGACCTGCCGTACTGGACCGCCGAGACCGCCGCCCCCGCCGGGCCGCTGCCCGTCGACCTGCCCGGCACCCCCACCGCCGGCTCGGTGCGCACCCTGCGCCACCGGCTCGACCGGGCCACCACCGAGGCGCTGCTGCGGAAGGTCCCCGAGGCCTACCGGACCCAGGTCAACGACGTGCTGCTCAGCGCGCTGGGCCGGGCCCTCGCCGACTGGACCGGCACCGGGCGGGTCGCCGTCGCCCTGGAGGGCCACGGCCGCGAGGACCTCTTCGACGGCCTCGACCTCTCCCGCACCGTCGGCTGGTTCACCACCCAGTACCCCGTCACCCTGGACCTGCCGGAAGGGACGGACTGGGCCGCCACCCTCAAGCGGGTCAAGGAGCGGCTGCGCGCCGTGCCCCGCCGGGGCCTGGGCTACGAGGCCCTCGCCCGGCTCGGCTCGGCCGCCGCGCTGAGGGACCGTCCGCTGCCGCAGGTCTGCTTCAACTACCACGGCCAGTGGACCGCCCCCGAGGGCGGCGACTTCGCCCCCGCCGGGCAGGCCCCCGGCCGCGACCTCGCCCCCGACGAGCCGCTGGACCACCTGCTCGACGTCTCCGCCGTGGTCGCCGACGGCGAGCTGGAACTCACCTGGCACTACAGCGACCGGGTGCACCGGGAGGAGACCGTCCGGGCCCTGGCCGAGGCCACCGCCGCCGCGCTCACCGGCATCGTCGAGCACTGCGCGAGCCCCGGCGCCGGCGGCCGCACCCCCTCCGACTTCCCGCTGGCCGGCCTCGACCAGGCCGCGCTGGACCGGCTGGTCGGCGACGGCCGGGACGTGACGGACCTGCTGCCGCTCACCCCGCTCCAGGAGGGCATGCTCTTCCACCGCCTGGTCGGCGGCGAGGACGACGTCTACCTGGACCAGGCCGCCCTGCTGCTGGAGGGCGTCGCCGACCCGCACGCCCTCGCCCTGGCCTGGCAGCGGGTCGCCGACCGTACGCCCGCGCTGCGCACCTCCGTGGTCTGGGAGGGCGTGCCCGCCCCGCTCCAGGTGGTGCGCCGGGGCGTCCGGCTGCCGGTGACCCACCTGGACCTGCGGGCCGTCGACCCGGCCGAGCGCGCCGAACGGCTGGAGCGGCTGAAGGCCGAGGACCTCGCCCTCGGCCTGGACATCGCCACCGCCCCGCTCACCCGGCTCACCCTGGTCCGGCTGCCCGAGGCCCGGGTCCAGCTGCTGTGGACCTCCCACCACCTGGTCCTGGACGGCTGGAGCCTCGCCCAGGTGCTCACCGACGTGTTCGCCGAGTACGCGGCGCTCACCACCGGCGCCGCCCCCGCCCCGGCGGTGCGCCGGCCCTTCGCCGACTACGTGCACTGGCTGGCCGGCCAGGACGCCGGGGCCGCCCGGGCCCACTGGCGGTCCGTCCTGGACGGCTTCGCCACCGCCACCCCGCTGCCCGCCGACCGGGCGCGGCGCGAGGCCCACCGGGCCCGCTCGGCGGGCAGCCTCAGCGCCGCCCTGTCCGAGCAGGTATCCGAGCAACTCGCCCGCACCGCACGGCAGTCCGGGCTGACCCTCGGCACCGTGGTGCAGGGTGCCTGGGCGCTGCTGCTGTCCCGCTACAGCGGCGAGCCGGACGTGCTGTTCGGCACCACCGTCTCCGGCCGGCCCGAGGAGCTGCCCGGCGTCGAGTCGATGATCGGCATGTTCATCAACACCCTGCCCACCCGGGTCCGGGTGGACGGCGAGCGCACCGCCGCCGACTGGCTGCGGGAGCTCCAGGCGGACCAGGCCGAGGCCCGCCGGCACTCGGCGGTCTCGCTCGCCGAACTCACCGGCTTCAGCGACGTCCCCGCCGGCAGCGCGCTGTTCGACAGCATCGTCGCCTTCGAGAACTACCCCTTCGACGACGCCCGCGCCGCCGGCACCGGGGTGCGCCTGGCCGAGGTCTCCTCCCGGGACGCCACCAGCTTCCCGCTGGTGCTGCGCGCCTACCAGGGCGGGCAGGTCGGCTTCGACCTCGCCTACGACCCGGAGCTGTTCGACGCCGCGACGGTGGACGCCCTCGCCGGGCGGCTGCGGCTGCTGCTCACCGAGCTGGCCGCCGGGCTGGACCGCCCGCTGCGCGCGCTGGCCTGGACCACCGAGGAGGAGCGCCGCCGGCTGCTGGTCGACTGGAACGGCACCGCGCAGGGCCGGCCCGCGCGCACCCTGGTCGACCTGTTCGAGGAGCGGGCCGCC
>NZ_LFVW01001005.1:0-2529 GCF_001182915.1 Kitasatospora sp. MY 5-36 | reverse complement strand
CGCGAGCCGCCCGGCCGTCGACCCGGCGCAGGTGGCCGCCACCGCGGCCGCCACCGACGCCTTCGGCCTCGACCTCCTGCACGCCCTGACCGCCCAGCCGGACGCCGCCGGCGGCAACCTCGTGGTCTCGCCGTCCGGCCTGGCCACCCTGCTCGCGATGCTGCTGCCCGGCGCCCGCGGCGCCACCGCCGGGGAACTGGCCAAGGCCCTGCACACCGACCTCGACCCGCGGCAGTACGCGCTCGCCACCGGCGCGTTGAACCGGCCGGTCCCGGCCACCGACCGGCTCACCCTGCGCCGCAGCGACGACCTCTGGACGCAGCAGGGCCTGGCCGTCGAGCCGGGCTACCTGGCCGACCTGGCCGCCGCCTTCGACACCGGCGTGCACCAGGCCGACTTCGCCAAGGACCCGGACGGGGCCCGCAAGACCGTCAACGCGGCCGTGGAGAAGGCCACCGACGGCCGGATCAAGGACCTGTTCGGCCGGGACGCGATCACCCCGAGCACCCGGCTGGTGCTCACCGACGCGCTCTACCTGAAGGCCCGGTGGGCCGCCGCCTTCAAGCCCTCGCACACCGCCGACCGCCCGTTCCACAAGCTCGACGGCTCCACCCCGGCCGTCCCCACGATGGCGCAGACCGGGGAGTTCAAGTACGCCGACGGCTCCGGCGGGATCCTCGGCGAGCCCTGGCAGGCCGTCGAGCTGCCGTACGCGGACGGCGCACTGGTGATGGACCTGATCGTCCCCGCGCAGGGCGGCTTCGCCGCCTTCGCCAAGGGCCTGGACCAGCCCCAGCTCGACCGCGTCCTCGGCGCCCTCGCCGAGCGGCCGGTCGACCTCCGGCTGCCGCGCTTCCGCTTCGGCACCTCGAAGGAGCTCACCCCCGCGCTGCGCTCGCTCGGCGTCTCCTCGGCCTTCGACAAGGCCGATCTCACCGGCATCGCCAAGGAGCCGCTGGTCGTCGGCACGGTGGTGCAGAAGGCCACCGTCGAGGTCGACGAGGAGGGGACGGTCGCGGCGGCCGGCAGCGGTGCCGGGGTCGAGGCGGCGGCGGCGCCGAACGCCGACCGGCCGGTCCAGCTGTACCTGGACCGGCCGTTCCTGTTCCTGATCCGGGACGCCCGGGGCGGGGCGCCGCTGTTCCTCGGCCAGGTCACCGACCCGCTGGCGAAGTAGCCGACGGGCCGGGGCGGCGTCCGAGGGGCCCCGGGCTCACCAGGCCGGGTAGCGCCCGCCGAGCGCCGGGTGCCGGGGGTCGCGGCTGCCGAACAGCACCAGCAGGTCGTCCGCGACCTGCCGCAGCTCCGCCCGGCCCTCGACCGCCCCGGCCCACTCGGCGGGCAGCGCCGCGGCGCCGTACGCCGCCCCGACCAGGTTGCCGCAGACCGCGCCGGTCGAGTCGCTGTCCCCGGAGTGGTTCACCGACAGCAGCAGCGCGGTGCGCACCGGGTCGGGGTCCAGGGTGGCCGCCAGCAGCGAGTACACGGCGATGGCCAGGCACTCCTCGGCGATCCAGCCGAGCCCGACCCGCTCCACCGTCTCCGCCGCGGGCTCGGCCTCCTGGGCCAGCCGCACCGCCCGGGCCAGCGCCTGGACGGTCTCCTTGGAGCTCGGCAGCTCGCGGATCTGCTCCACCGTCTCGCCGACCGCCGCCCACGGCTCGGTGCCGTGCGCGAGCCGCTCGACCAGCGCCGCGAAGGCGCCCGCCGCGAGGTAGCCGGTCGGGTGGCCGTGGGTGAGCTGGGCGCACTGCACCGCCAGCCCGAAGGACTGCTCGACGCCCAGCCGGGCCAGCCCGAACGGCGCCGAGCGCATCACCGTGCCGCAGCCCTTGGAACCCGGGTTGATCGGCCCGGTCAGCCCGATCGCGGACGGCGCCTCGAACACCGGGTGCTCGGACACCCCGCTCAGGCAGGCGTTGCCCGGCGCCCGCCGCGCGTACAGGAAGGGCCGGCTCAGCAGCCAGCCGTCGTACGGGCGGGGCTGCGGCCCGGTGTCCGGCGCGTCCTGGAACTGGGTGCGCAGCCAGCGCCGGTAGGCGCCGTGCACGGCCTCCGGGACCGAGCCGCCGCCGCCCGTCCAGCCGCGGACGAAGCCGCGGATCAGGCCCTCGGCGGTGAACAGCGTCATCTGGGTGTCGTCGGTGACCTCGACCGGCCCGGACCCGGCCGGCAGTGTGGTCACGCCCTGCGGCCCGTACCGGTCCTGGATCTGGTGGAGCTGCTGGAACTCCACCGGCCAGCCCAGCGCGTCGCCGATCGCTCCGCCGAGCAGCGTTCCGCGCACCCGGTCCCGGTACCCCGACTCCGCCGCCGGTTCCGTCACGTCGAGCCCCCCTTTGTTCGTGGCGGACTACGTTCTATCAGGTCCCCCGGGAGGCGGGGCGACTCCTGTGGATCTTGCGCGGGTCGGCCGGGGGACCGCCGGGGTGTGACCGCCTACCGGCGGATCGCCCCGGCGCGCCCGTGCAGCGCGGCCCGGTCGGCGGCGGCGCGTCCGGCCGCCCAGCCCACGCCGTCGCTGACCCG
>NZ_LFVW01001004.1:0-2531 GCF_001182915.1 Kitasatospora sp. MY 5-36 | reverse complement strand
GGCGGCCGGCCGACCGCGAGCCGGGCCGGAGAGGTGGTGCGGGTCCGATGAGCCTCGCCCAGGTGGCCGCCGCCGCGCGCAGCTCGGCGGCGCTCCCGCTGACCCTCGCGGTGGCCGCCGTCGACGTGGACGGCGGCGAAGCGGTCGGGGTGGACGACACCGTCGTGCTGCCCGTCGCCAGCGCCTCCAAGCTGCTCCTGCTCGCCGAGGTCGCCCGGCGGTTGGACAACGGGGAACTGGCGGCCGGGCAGCCGGCCGCGATCCTCCCCGAGGACGTCACCGGCGGCACCGGCCTGCTCGGCCGGCTCAGCCGCCCCGGCTGGACGGTGGAGGACCTGGCCTGGCTGACCGCCGCGGTCAGCGACAACACCGCCACCAACGCCCTGCTGCGGCTGGTCGGCCTGCCGGCCACCGCGCGGCTGGCCCACGACCTCGGGCTCGAGCGGCTCACCCTGCACGACCGGGTGCGCGACGAGCGCGGGCCGGACGTCCCGCCGGTCTTCGCCACCGGCACCGCCCGCGACCTGGCCCGCCTGGTGGCCCTCGCGGTCCGGGGCACCATGGCCACCCCGGGGGCCTCGGCCCGGCTGCTCGGCTGGATGCGCGCCAACACCGACCACGGGCTGGTGCCCGCGCTGATCGACCACGACCCGTACGCCCCCGGCTTCCCCGAACCGCTGCCCGGCCGCCTGTTGGTGGCCAACAAGACCGGTACGGACACCGGGGTGCGGGCCGACGCGGGCGTCATCGTGGGCGCCCGGCGGGTGGCCTACGCGGTCGTCGCGCACTGGGACGTGGCGCTCGGGCCCAGCACCGAGCGGGCCGCCGTGCACGCCATCCGGGACGTCGGCGGCGCCCTCGCGGCCTGGGCCCAGCGGCCGGCCTGACGGGCTCCGGGCCGGGGAGGTCAGGGCCGGGCATGGTCCGGGCCGGGGGACGTCCGGGCCGGGGAGGTCAGGCCCAGCGCATGTCGAGCAGCGACCTGATCTCCCCGGCCGCCGCGCCGAGTTCGGCGAGGAAGGACCGCAGCACCGGGTTGCGGTTGGTGGTCCGGGTGGCCACCCCGATCCGGCGGTGCAGCTGCGGGTGGTCCAGCCGGCAGACGTGCACCCCGGCGCTGTCGGCCAGGCCGAGCGCCGGGATCAGCGCGACGCCCATGCCGGCCCGCGCGAGGTTGATGGTCACCTGGTAGTGGTCGCTGCGGCAGCGCACCCGGGGGCGGAACCCCTCGGCCGCGCAGGCGCGTTCGAGCACCGGCTCGCCGGTGCTGCCGCCGTGGGTGCCGATCCAGCTCTCGCCCTCCAGCTCGGCCAGCCGCACCAGCGAGCGCCGCCCGAGCCGGTGCCGCAGCGGCACCACGACCAGCTGCGGCTCCTCGAAGTACATCCGCACGTCCACCGCCGCCTGGCGGCACCACGGGTCCAGCGGGTGCTCGAAGACGACGGCCGCGTCCAGCCGGCCGGCCTCCAGGTCCGGGACCAGCTCGTGCGGCTGGCCCATGATCAGCTCCAGCTCGACCTGCGGGTTCGCGGCGGAGAACGCGGCCAGCGCCCGGGGCAGCAGGTCCAGCCCGGCGGAGGCGAAGAAGCCGATCCGCAGCACCCCGGCCGCGCCCTCGGCGTGCGCCCGCAGGTCGTCCTGGGCGACGGCCATCAGATCGGCGATCGCCTGGGCGTGCTCGGCCAGCCGGACACCCGCGGGCGTCAGGCGCAGGGACTGCGGAGCCCGTTCCACCAGCGCGACACCCAGCTCCTGCTCCAGGCGGGCGAGCTGGTGCGAGATGGCGGACGGGCTCAGGTGCAGGGCCTGCGCCGCGGCCACGATGGTGCCCCGGCGGGCGATCTCCAGGAGGACGTGCAGTCGGGCGCTGTTCAGCATCGGCCCAGGTTAGACGGCATGCGACCGCTGCGCAGCCACCGGTTCCCCGAGGCCGTCGCCGGCGGCCACGTCCAGCCGGAGCAGGTCGTGCTCGGTCTCCCGGCGCACCACCAGGCGGGCCTCGCCGTTGCGGACGAAGACCACGGCGGGCCGCGGCAGCTTGTTGTAGTTGGACGCCATGGCGTAGCCGTAGGCGCCGGTCACCGGGGTGGCCAGCAGGTCGCCGACCCGCAGGTCGGCGGGGAGCGCGGCGTCGTCGATGATCACGTCGCCGCTCTCGCAGTGCTTGCCGACCAGCCGGGCGTGCCCCGGCCGGGGCGCTTCGGGGCAGCGCGGCAGGAAGGCCTCGTAGCGGGCGCCGTACAGCGCCGGGCGCAGGTTGTCGCTCATCCCGCCGTCCACGCTGACGTAGGTGCGCACGCCCTCGATCCGCTTGACGGTGCCGACCCGGTACAGCGTCAGCCCGGCCCGGGCGGCGATCGAGCGGCCGGGCTCGACGCCCACCTCGCCGCTCCAGCCCGCGCCGCGCACCGCCGCGCGGACCCGCTCGGCCCAGACCGCGAAGGAGGGGGCGCTCTGCCCGCTCAGGTAGGCCACGCCCAGGCCGCCGCCGACGGTCAGCCGGCGCAGTCCGTGCTCCACCGCGAACCGGG
>NZ_LFVW01001003.1:0-805 GCF_001182915.1 Kitasatospora sp. MY 5-36 | reverse complement strand
CTCGCGCTGATGCTGCTGACCGAGGCCCGGCGGGCCGGTGCGGGGGTCAGGCCGGGTAGCGGTGCTTGGCGGTGAGCCCCTCCAGGACCGGGACGAGGTCGTGCGGGCTCGGCAGGGCGGCGGACTGCTCGGACACCCGCGCGGCGCCCTCCCGGAAGGCCGGGTCCTCCAGGACCCGCCGCAGCTCGGAGCGGAGCAGCTCGCCGGTCAGCCCGTCGGCGTCGGCGACGTAGCGGCCGGCGCCCTGCTCCTCCAGCCCGGAGGCCATCGCCACCGGCCCCCACCACTTCTCGCTCCAGTACACGTTGGGCACGATCAGCTGCGGGACGGCGTGTTCGACGGCGGCCGCGAAGGCCCCCGCGCCGCCGCTGTGGATGACGGCCGCGCAGGTGGGCAGGAGGTCGTTGAGCGGGACGAAGTCGACCACCCGCACGTTGTCGGGAACGCGGAGCCCCGGCGGGAGTTGACCGGGGGCGAGGGTCGCGACCACCTCGACGTCGAGGTCCGCGATGGCGTCGAAGACCTCGCGCGGCGAGGCGGACACCCCGTGGCCGCGGCCCTCCCGGTGCGCCAGTCCGAGGGTGAAGCAGACCCGCCGCCGCTCCGGGCGCCGGTACACCCAGGACGGCGTGGTGCTCGGGCCGTTGAACGGGACGTGCCGCATCGGGACGTACGGGATCCCGGCCGGGCGCCAGACCCAGGTGGGCATCGGGAAGACCGTCCACTGCCCGAGGACCGCCTCCTCGTCGAACTCCACGCCGAACCGGCCGAACACCGGTTCCAGCCACTCCCGCAGCGGATCGAC
>NZ_LFVW01001002.1:0-1696 GCF_001182915.1 Kitasatospora sp. MY 5-36 | reverse complement strand
CGACGCCGTCCCAACCGGAGCCCTGCGCCCGCCACTGCGCGCGGCAGGCCGTGCGCAGCTGGCCGAGCCCGTCCGCGCCGAACAGCATGCGGGCGTGCGCCGCCCCGACCCGGCGGGCGGCGGGCGCGCCCGAGAGGACGAAGGTGTCGGAGACGACGAGGTCGGGGCGCCACAGCTCGGCGAACGCGACCAGGTCGTCGAAGGACGAGTCGGGGTTGAACAGCGTCCGCCAGCCGGCCGCGTTGGAGGCCAGCTCGGCGGTCGGGTCGCCGAGGGGGTAGTCGCTCTGGTGCGACTTCCGGCCCCCGGCCGGCGCCGCCGGGGCGCGCTCCGGCTCCGACCGCGCCATCAGGTCCCCGAGGTCGACCTCCTCGCCGATCGGCACGGGCGTGAGCCCGGTGCGGACGACGTCCTCGGTCAGGCGGGGCGAGCAGGCGACCCGGACCTCGTGGCCGGCCGTGCGCAGCGCCCAGGCGAGCGGCGTCTGCACGTAGAGGTGCGAGCGGAACGGTGCGGTGACGAACAGTACGCGCAACGGGCCCTCCGAGCTCGGACGAATCCCGGTGATTCTGGCACCGCGGCGGACGGCCGCACTTCTCGCGGAGTGCTGTGTTCGGGGCGGCGGGGGCGGCGGGCGGCCGGGCCGGCCGGGAACAGCACGATCGAGGAAGCCCCCGTCGGCCGGGCCTCCTAGCATCGGCAGCCATGGATGACAGGTACGCCCCCAGCGCACTGTGGGAATACAACAACTCCGTCAAGGTGACCGAGCAGGGCGTGGCCGAGCTCGGATCCTTCAAGTCCGAGCCGGTGAACTTCAAGCTCGCCCTCTGGGATCCGCAGGTCAACGGCGTCCGCTACCTCAAGGCGCTCATCTTCGAACTCGCCACGCGGCTCACGCCGGAGAACCGGTCCCGCCTGCGCCGGATCCGCGGCCGCGAACTCGGATCGCCCATCACCGTGACCCACGACGGCGACCGGGTCTGCATGGACTACCTGCTCGCCGTCCACGAACTGGACTTCATCTCCCGCCACCTCCCGCTGGACGGCGCCCGCGTCCTGGAGATCGGCGCCGGCTACGGCCGGACCTGCCACGCGATCTTCGCCAACCACCGCGTCGAGGAGTACTGCATCGTCGACCTGGCCCGCGTGCTCTCGCTGTCGCGGGCGTACCTCGGCAGGGTGCTCGCCCCCGAGGACTTCGCGCGCGTCAGGTTCGTCCCGGTCGACGACACGGACGACCTGGACCGGGCCCTCGGCGGGAGCCGCTTCGAACTCTGCCTCAACATCGACTCGTTCGCGGAGATGCCGCCCGGGACGGTGCTCAACTACCTCGACCTGGTCGACCGCCGGTGCGCGGCGCTCTACGTGAACAACCCGGTCGGCAAGTACCTGGAGAAGGAGCTGGACAACCACGCCCAGGGCGAGGAGGTCGTCCGGATGGCCCTGGCGACCGGGCTGCTGCGGGACGTCCTCGACATCCACGACAGCCGCGCCGTCGAGGCGCTGGCGCCGAAGTTCCTCTCGTCCTACCGCCCCGGGCCGCGCTGGGAGACCGTCGCCGACGGCGGGGCCGTCCCGTGGAGCTACTACTGGCAGGCCCTGTACCGGCGGTCCACGGCACCCGGCGCAGGCCCCGACGAGGGCCCCGACGCGGGCGCCGGCCCGGCGTGAGCGGCCCCGCCGCGGCGGCGCGCCG
>NZ_LFVW01001001.1:0-593 GCF_001182915.1 Kitasatospora sp. MY 5-36 | reverse complement strand
CTCGCGCAGCGGGCGCTCCAGGTGGCGGTCCAGCGCGGCGCAGACCTCGTCGAACGCCGCCGCGAACACCGGGTACGCCGCGTACAACTCGCTTCCCATGCCGACGCGTTGGGCGCCCTGGCCGGTGAAGAGGAAGGCCGTGCGGCCGGGGGAGACCATGCCGCGCACCAGCTCGGGCGCCGCTCCGCCGGCCGCGAGCGCCTCCAGTCCGGCCCGCAGGCCGTCCGGGTCGGCGGCCACCAGGGCCGCGCGGTGGGCGAACTGTGTGCGAGAGACGGCGAGGGAGAGGCCGAGGTCGGCCGAGGCGGCCTCGGTGTCCAGGTGGTCGCGCAGGCGGCGGGCCTGGTCGCGCAGGGCCTGGTCGGTCTTGGCGGAGAGGAGGAAGGGGAGCGCGCCCGGTGCGGGAGCCTCCTCAGCCGACTCCTCGGCGGGCTGCTCCTCGGGGGCGTGTTCGAGGATGACGTGGGCGTTGGTGCCGCTGACGCCGAAGGAGGAGACGCCGGCCCGGCGCGGACGGCCGGTCTCCGGCCACTCCCGGGCCTCGGTGAGCAGCTCCACCGCGCCCGCCGACCAGTCCACCTGCGAGGACGGCA
>NZ_LFVW01001000.1:0-1852 GCF_001182915.1 Kitasatospora sp. MY 5-36 | reverse complement strand
GCCCAGCCGGGTGCCCGTGCCGTGCGCCTCCACCACGTCGACCTCGGTGGCGGCCAGCCCGGCCCGGTCGAGGGCCTGGCGGATCACCCGCTCCTGGGAGGGGCCGTTGGGCGCGGTCAGCCCGTTGGAGGCGCCGTCCTGGTTGACGGCGCTGCCGCGCAGCACCGCCAGCACCGGGTGGCCGTTGCGCCGGGCGTCGGAGAGCCGCTCCAGCAGCAGCATGCCGACGCCCTCGCCCCAGCCGGTGCCGTCCGCCGCCTCGGCGAACGCCTTGCAGCGCCCGTCCGGCGCCAGCCCGCGCTGGCGGCTGAACTCGATGAACGAACCCGGCGTCGACATCACCGCGACGCCGCCGGCCAGGGCCAGCGAGCACTCGCCGGAGCGCAGCGCCTGGCCCGCCAGGTGCAGGGCGACCAGCGAGGAGGAGCAGGCCGTGTCCACGGACACCGCCGGGCCCTCCAGGCCGAGGGTGTAGGCGATCCGGCCGGAGGCGACGCTGGCCGAACTGCCGTTGCCCAGGTAGCCCTCCACCTCCTCCGGGACGGTGCTGAAGCGGGCCGCGTAGTCGTGGTACGAGATGCCGGTGAAGACGCCCGTCCGGCTGCCCCGCGCCGACACCGGGTCCACGCCCGCGTGCTCGAAGGCCTCCCAGGAGGTCTCCAGCAGCAGCCGCTGCTGCGGGTCCGTCGCCAGCGCCTCGCGCGGGTTGATCCCGAAGAACGCCGCGTCGAACCCGGCCGCGTCGTACAGGAAGCCGCCCTCGGAGGCGTAGCAGGTGCCGGGCTGCTCGGGGTCGTCGCTGAACAGCGCGGCGGTGTCCCAGCCGCGGTCCTGCGGGAAGCCGCCGACGGCGTCCCGGCCCTGGGCGACCAGCTGCCACAGCTCCTCGGGCGAGCCGACCCCGCCGGGGTAGCGGCAGCTCATCCCGATGATCGCGATCGGCTCCCCGGCGTCCACCGGGCCGGCGGTGGGGGCGGCCGCCGAGCCGTCCTCGCCGAGCAGTTCGCCGAGCAGCCGGGCGGCCACCGCCTCCGGGGTCGGGTGGTCGAACAGCAGGGTGCTCGGCAGCCGCACCCCGGTCGACCGGGCGAGCCGGTCGCGCAGCTCCACCGCCGTCAGCGAGTCGAAGCCCTGCTCCTGGAACGGGCGGACCACCTCGATCCCGTCGGCCGTGGGGTGGCCCAGGACCTCCGCCGCCAGGCCGCTCACCAGCTCCACCAGGGAACGGGAGCGCTCGGCGACCGGCAGGCCCGCGAGGGCGGAGCGCAGCGCCGAGGTGGCGTCGTCGGCGGGCGCGGGCCGCTCCTCGGCGCGCTCCAGCTCCCGCACCTCGGCCAGCGCGCCCAGCAGCGGGCTCGGCCGGACGGCGGTGAAACCGGGGTGGAAGCGCGACCAGTCGACCTCGGTGACGGTCACGGCCGTGTCGTCCAGGTCCAGCGCCTGCCGCAGGGCCGCGACCGCGAGGTCCGGCGCCAGCGCGCCGAGGCCCATCCGCCGCAGCGGCCCCTCCTGACCGGCCGACATGCCTTCCCCGGCCCACGGGCCCCAGGCCACCGAGGTGGCCGTCAGGCCGCGCGCCCGGCGCTGCTCGGCCAGCGCGTCCAGGAACGCGTTCGCCGCGCCGTACGCGGCCTGGCCGCCGCCGCCCCAGACCCCGGCGACGGAGGACATCAGCACGAAGGCGTCCAGCTCCTGCCCGTCCAACAGCTCGTCCAGGTGCGCCGCTCCGGTCACCTTGGCGGCGCCGGACGCGGCCAGCGCGTCCGCGTCGAGCTCGCGCAGCGGCCCCATCGCCCCCGAGCCGGCCGCGTGCACCACGGCGCTCAGCGGGCCGAGCCCGTCCAGCAGCCCG
>NZ_LFVW01000999.1:0-2566 GCF_001182915.1 Kitasatospora sp. MY 5-36 | reverse complement strand
CCGCCCCACCTGGCCGGCCGTCACGGCGGCGGTGGTGCTCCTGCTCGCCCTGGCCGCGCTCTCGCTGTCGGTCGGCGCCGGCGAGGTCGGCCCCGGCCGGGTGCTGGACTACCTGCTGAACCACGACGGCGCCCGCGCCGACGGCCGACTGGCCCTGGTCGTCGGCGACCTGCGACTGCCGCGCACCCTCACCGCGCTGCTGGTCGGCGCGGCGCTCGGCGTCGCCGGGGCGCAGCTGCAGTCCGTCACCCGCAACCCGCTGGCCGAGACCGGCCTGCTCGGCGTCAACGCCGGCGCCTCGCTGGGCGTCGTGCTCGGCATCGCCGTACTCGGCGTCCAGAGCTCCTACGGCTACCTCGCCTTCGCGTTCGGCGGCGCCGTGCTCGCCAGCGCGCTGGTGCTGCTGATCGCGGGCAGCCGGGGCGGCGGCTCGCCGATGCGGCTGGTGCTGGGCGGCTCCGCGGTCGGCGCCACCTTCGGCGGGCTCACCGGTGTGCTGATCGTCAACTCGCCCGAGGCCTACGACCGTTACCGGGTCTGGGTGCTCGGCTCACTGGCCGGGGTGGAGGGCTGGAGCACACTCGCCCGGCTCACCCCCGTCCTCGGCGCCGGCTTCCTGCTCGCCGCGCTCACCACCCGGCCGCTCACCGCCCTGGCGCTCGGCGACGACCTGGCCCGCGGCCTCGGCCACCGCCCCGGCGCCACCCGGGCCGCGGTCGCCGTCGCGGTCACCCTGCTGACCGCCTCCGCGGTCGCCCTGGCCGGGCCGGTGTCCTTCCTCGGCCTGCTGGCCGGCTTCCTCGCCCGGTCCCTCGCCGGTCCGCGGATCGGCCGACTGACCCTGCTCGCCGGACTGTTCGGCGCGGCCGTGCTGACCGGCGCCGACGTGCTGGCCCGGGTGGTGGCCAGGCCCTACGAGGCGCCGGTATCGGTGATCGTCGCCCTCGTCGGCGCCCCGGCCCTGATCGCCATCGTCCGCTCCCGGCGCTCCGCCGCGCTCGCCCTCAGCGACCCGGCCGAGGCCACCCCGCCGGCCGGACGGCGGGCCGAACCGCCCGCCCCGAAGCCCGACCTGGCACTGCGGTACGGCGCCTGGTCGCTGCTGCTCCCCCGCCGGGCGCTGGCCGCCTCGCTCGGCCTGGCCGCCGCCCTGCTCGCCGCCGTGGTGGTCGCCGCCCACGCCGGGCAGAGCGAACTCGACCTCGGCCGCACCTTCCAGGCCGTGTTCGGCTACGGCGACCGCCTCGACGTGCTGCTGGTGCAGAAGTTCCGACTCGGCCGGATCGTCGCCGCCCTCGCCGCCGGGGCCGCGCTCGGCCTGGCCGGCTGCCTGACCCAGACCCTCGCCCGCAACCGCCTGGCCACCCCCGAACTCCTCGGCGTCAACGACGGCGCGACCGCGGCCGTGCTGATCTCGGCCACCGCCTCCGGCACCTTCGGCGCCTGGTGGGCCGGACCGCTCGGCGCGCTGGCCGCCGTCCTGGTGGTCACCCTGGTCTCCGGCGGGCTCGGCGCGCGCGGCTACCGGGTGCTGGTCGTCGGCCTCGCGATGTCCGCGCTGGCCTCGGCGGTGATCCAGGTCGCGCTGGCCCGCCGCTCGCTCAACTCGGCCGGATCGCTGTACGTTTGGACCTCCGGCAGCCTCAACGGCCGGGACCTCGCGATCGCCACGCCCGTCCTGGTCGGGCTGGCCGTACTGGTGCCGCTCGCCCTGGTGGCGGCCCGGCGCCTGGCGATGCTGCGCTTCGACGACAGCGTCGCCTCGGCGCTCGGCGTCGACCCGGGCCGGGTGCGGCTCGCCTGCCTGCTGCTGGCCGTCGCCCTGGCCGGACTGGCGGTCGGCGTCTGCGGGCCGGTCGGCTTCGTGGCACTGGCCGCGCCGGTGGTCGCCGGGCGGCTGGCCGGACCCGCACGGGTGCCGGTGCTCGGCTCGGCCCTCACCGGCGCCCTGCTCGTCGTCCTCGCGGACACCCTGGGACGGGTGCTGCTCGGCGGGGTGGAGATCCCCGTCGGCATCGTCACCACCGTCCTCGGCGGCCCGTTCCTGCTCTGGGTGCTGCTCAGCCGCAAGGGCAGCCCCGCGTGACCACCTCTGGAGAACCCACCGTGGAAGCCCCGCCCGTCGTCGCCCTCGACCCCGACGACCCCGCCTACCGCCTGGTCACCTTCACCCACCGGGAGGCCGACTGCGACGGCGTGCTCGCCCTGCTGCACACCGTCACCGACAAGGACCGCCACGCCGGGGACCTGACACCGCACCTGATGGAGCGTCAGGCCGACGGAAGCTGGTCGATCACCTACCGGCTGCGCGAGGACCACCGCGCCTCCTACCAGCTGTACCCCTTCCGGGGCGAGGCCCCCGGCACCACCCGCGCCGACTGGCTGCGCGTCCTGGACCGGGCCCGCCCCGACCCGTACGACACCGAACCCCGGCTGCCCGCCCGCGACGGCCGGCACCCCTCCTCCGTGCTCAGCCTGCCCGCCGCGCCCGCGCAGCCGTACGTGGCGCGGCGCGAGGGCGTGCCGCGCGGGCGGACGGTCGCGCACACGGCGGCCGGCCGGCGGG
>NZ_LFVW01000099.1:0-18740 GCF_001182915.1 Kitasatospora sp. MY 5-36 | reverse complement strand
AGCCACGTCCCGCTGATCGACACCGCCCTGCGGCTCACCCAGCCCCTCGGCCCGGAATCCGAGGACACCACAGCTCCGTGAGACCGGCAACCACAGGGCCGGGAAGTGATCAACAGCACACTGGTTCCGCCTCTCGCCGGTGGTGCAGACTGAGCGCTTCGCGCACGCCCCACATCCGGGCGCGCGGATTCCGTTCAGGGGGATTTGATGGAACGTCGTACGGTTCTGCGTGGACTGGTGGGCCTGCCGGCCGGAGCGATGGCGGTGCTCTCCGCCGCCCGACCGGCCTGGGCCGACTTCACCACGACGGTGAATCCGTCGGCCAACTGGGGGACCTGGGAAGGGTGGGGCACCTCGCTCGCCTGGTGGGCCAACCAGCTCGGCCCCCGGGAGGACCTGGCCGATGTGCTGTTCAGCCGGAAGACCGTCCGGTTCCAGGGGCAGACGGTACCCGGGCTGGGGATGAACGTGGTCCGCTACAACGTCGGCGGCTCGGGAACGAACAGCATCGGCGGCCGGACGATGAAGCCCGGTCCGACACTGGACGGCTTCAAGCAGATCGAGGGCTACCAGCTCGACTGGGCCTCCGCGGACCCGCAGTCGTCCAGCTGGAACTGGAACGCCGACGCGCACCAGCGCGACATGATGTGGCTGGCCCGGGACCGCGGCGCCGACAGGTTCGAGCTCTTCAGCAACTCGCCGATGTGGTGGATGCTGAAGAACGACGACCCCCGCGGAGCGCCGGACGGCTGGAGCTGCAACCTGCGGGACGACAACTTCGGCCGCCACGCGGCGTACATGGCGACGGTGGCCCGGTACGCCCACGACCACTGGGGCATCGACTTCACCTCCGTCCAACCGGTCAACGAGCCGGGGGCCAACTGGGGTGGCTACTCGCCGGACTTCGTCGGCGGACAGGAGGGCTGCCACTACGACCGGCCCCGACTGGCCGAGATCATCCGGCAGACCCGCACCCAGCTGGACGCGCGCGGCCTCCACTGGATGATGGTGGCGGGCCTCGACGACTGGGGCGTCGGCAGCGCCGCGTACAACTGGCACGACAACCCCGACTTCGACGCCGCCACCCGCGCGGCCGTGGGACGGGTGAACGTCCACGGCTACGACGTCGACGGTGACCGCGACGCGCTGTACAAGATGGTGGCGGCGGACGGCAAGAACATCTGGATGTCCGAGTACGGCGACGGTGACACCAGCGGCCTCCAGCTCGCCCGGAACCTCAACTTCGACCTGCGCTGGCTGCACCCCACGGCATGGGTCATCTGGCAGATCCTCGACTGGGAGAACTACGGGGCGACCACCCTCACCAACGGGGTGATCGGCGCGGTCAACCCGAAGTACTTCCTGCTCGCCCAGTACATGCGGCACATCCGCCCCGGCATGACGATCATCGACGCGGGCCACCCCGACGCCGTCGCGGCCTACGACAGCGTGAACCACAAGCTGGTCATCGTCGCCGTGAACTACGGGGAAGGACAGTGGATCAACTTCGACCTCTCCCGGTTCGGCAGGCCCGGACAGGACGGTGCCCTGGTCGAGCGGTGGGCCACCGGGACGGACGCCGGCGGTGAGCGCTACCAGCAGCACGCGGACACCGTGATGCGCGGCACCCGGTTCTGGTCCTACTTCAACGCCCGTACCGTGCAGACCTTCGAGGTCTCCGACGTCCACCTGTAGGACGTCCGCCGGCAAGGGGCCCCGCCCCGGTGCCCGCCCTGCCCGTCGACCCGGTCGGTCGACGGGCAGGGGCCGGGGCTCACTCCTGTACGGGCACGCACTCGGCGAGCAGGCCGACGATGTCGCGCCAGGCCCGCTGGGCCTGCCGCGGGTGGTGGGCGACGCCGGGGAGCACGGCGTGGCCGACCATCGGGTGGTGGAAGGCGTGCTGGGCGCCGCCGTAGACCACCAGGCGCCAGTCGACGCCCGCGGCCTGCATCTCGGCGGCGAAGGCGTCCCGCCGCTCGGGCGGCATGATCGGGTCCTCCGACCCGACCCCGGCCCACACCGGGCAGCGGATCCGGGCGGCCTCCCCCGGGCGGCCCGTGACCAGGCCGTTGACCGTCCCGATCGCCCGCAGGTCGACGCCGTCGCGCCCGAGTTCCAGCGCGATCGCGCCCCCGGTGCCGTAGCCGATGGCGGCGATCCGCTCGGGGTCGGTCCGCGGTTCGGCGAGCAGCACGTCGAGGGCCGCGTGGCCGATGCCCCGCATCCGGTCGGGGTCGTCGAGCAGCGGCATCACCCGCGCCAGCATCTCCTGCGGGTCGCTGATCCAGCGCCCGCCGTGGAGGTCGAAGGCCAGTGCCACGTAGCCCAGTTCGGCGAGGGCGTCGGCCCGGCGGCGCTGGAAGTCGTTCAGGCCCGGCCCCTCGGGCCCGATCAGGACCGCAGGCCGGCGGCCGGTTCCGGCGGGCAGCGCGAGGTGCCCGATCATCGTCATTCCGTCGGCCGGGTACTCGACCGTACGCGTGGTGACCATCGTCATGGAACGGGACTGTAGTGAGGACCGGCCCCCGCCCGGGCCCGACTTAGCCGTCGGCAGAGCGGGCGGCCGGCCTCCCCGGCTCAGGCCGATCCGCCGCTCGCGCACCCGTAGACTCGGGCGCGAGCCGGACGGGATGAGGACCGATGGACTACTGCCGCCACGAGTTGAGCAACTGCGCGGACTGCGCTCCGCGGGCGCAGCCCCGCGAGGGCGCGCCCGGCACCGAGTGGGACGGCTGGCCGCCGTCGGCGATCATCGTCCACGCCAGCCGGAAGGCGCATCTGCCGGGCTGCCCCCACATCCTCCCGGCCGACGTCGAACCGCCGGTCTACGGCTGGGTGCTCGACCCCTCGCCGGGGGCGTGGCGCCGGCTCTCCGACTCCAACCCGCTGCACGCCACCGGGGGCAACACCCAGCGCTCCGCGACGAGCCGCTGTCAGGACTGCGACGCCACCCAGTAGGCCGTACCTGAGGTCGGGGGCACGGTCACCACGAACGTCCCGGCGGCCGCCGCTGCGCTTCGCGTCGGAGCGGCTCCGCTGCGTGAGAGACTGGCGCGGTCAGTGTGATCCCTGTGCAAGGAGTGGACATGGCCGACCGCCAGAACGGCACCGTGAAGTGGTTCAACGACGAGAAGGGCTACGGGTTCATCACCCCGGAGTCCGGCCCGGACCTGTTCGTGCACTTCAGGTCGATCGAGGGGGCCGGCTTCAAGTCCCTGGTCGAGGGCCAGCGGGTGACGTTCGAGGCGGTCCAGGGCCAGAAGGGGATGCAGGCAGACAAGGTCCAGGTCGTCGAAGGCTAGGACGACCTGCCCGGGGCCTGACGGGCGGCGGCCCGGCTACACCGGCCGCCGGCCGGTGAGCCTCTGCCACCGGTCCCGTGCCTCGTCCAGTTCGCGGCGGGCCCCGGGGATGCGCGTGTCCGCCTTCTGGCGGGCCAGCACGTCGGCGAGCCGGCGCCGGGCCTCCTCCTGGTCGGCCGTGTCCTCGACCGCTTCGCGCAGGTCGGCCTCGGCCCGGGGCACGAGCGCCTGGCGTTCGGCCGTGGCCGCCTTGGCGTCGGCGGCGGCGTTGAACACCTCGACGACGAACTTCCGGACCTCGGCCTCGGGCGTCCCCTCCAGCGGGACGGAGACCATCTGCCGACGGCCGGTCGGAAGCGCCACGTAGACGTGGCCGTCGGTGCCGGAGTACTCGTCGAGGAGCGCGACCTCGTGCAGCGGGTACTCCGCAGTACGGCCCTCGGCCGTCACCTCCAGTACTAGGGCCTGTCTTCGAACTCGCGTCGTCCGCCCGGAGGGCGGGCGGGGCGGCGTTGGGGTGCGTGCATCGCAAGGCGGAGGAGGGAGCCACTGCGGTGGGGGCACCTCCCGGCCGAAGGCTGGGGGCCATTGGCGACCGACGACAACGCGGCGAGGTGCGTGCCCCGGCGTCGCCCCGCAGACGCGAGTTCGAAGACAGGCCCTGGGTCGTACAGCCGCAGGCTGTCCCCGAGGGAGGACCTCAGCGACCCCCGGTCCGGGGACCGGAGCCGGTCCAGGTGCGCCCGGGCCTCGCCGACCCGGCTCGCGTGGGCCCGCTCGGCCGCTTCGACGGCGGAGCGGGCCCTGCCGCGTTCGCGGCCCGCCTCGCGCTTCAGGTCGCGGAGCTTCCCTCGGGCGGCGTCCAGGTCGCGCCGGTGCTCGGCGTACTCCGGGCCGAAGGCGCACCGCCAGCCCCCGGGGTAGCGCAGCATCAGCCAGGCCACCGCTCCGGCGGCCACCAGCACGACCGTCAGGATCCAGCCCACGGCCCCATCGCTCCCCCTCCCACCGGTTCCCTCGGCCGGCAGCGGCTCCCGCCGGTCCCGGACGGAGCCGATCGTACGAACGGCGGCCCGTCGGCGTGCGGGATTCCGGGAATCAGGAAGGCTCCTCGGGCCCGACTTCCGGGTTTTGGTCATGTTTTTGGCCGTTCTGGTTAAAGACCACGCCAAATAATCGAATGACCTCTTGCCGAAACTGTGATCACATGTGTGGGCGCTGTGGCGTTGTGCGTCACAGGGGAGGGACCGGTCCGCCTCACCGGGCGGGCCCGATCAACAGGAGTCGCACCATCAACACCGCCATCCGCAAGGCCGCCCGTGGGGCCGTGCCCGTCGCCGTCACCGCCTCCGTGCTCGCCACCGGCCTCACCGCCTGCGGCACCGTCCAGCAGCTGTCCGCCGCGCAGAAGGTCTCGAAGGCCTTCGACAAGGTCCGCGACGGCAAGTGGCCGGCTTCACCCTGTCCATCGACGCCACCCCCGAGCAGGTCGCCGCGTTCGCCAACTCCGGCGAGCACAAGGGCGGCAAGGGCATGATCGGTGCCGCCCGGGGCGACGGCGACATGGACGAGAAGACCGCCAAGGCGATCTCCGGCCTCTCCGTCTCGGTCGCCATCTCGGCCGACAAGCCGCTCAAGGACGTCGAGGCCTTCAGGAACGCCGCCAAGGCCGACAAGAACACCGACCTGACGCTCGACAAGTCGGTGCGCGTCTCCTACGTGCTCGCCGACCGCAGCGGCACCGCGCTGCTGGAGTACCGTCAGGTCGACGCCACCGGGTACCTGCACGCCGACGCCAAGGGCCTGGTCAAGCTGGTCGGCGAGGACCCGTCCGTGGTGGACGAGCTGCGCAAGGGCATGCCCGAGCAGCTGAAGCCGGTCGGGGACGTGCTGGCCGGCAAGTGGGTCTCCTTCGACCTCCAGTCGCTCGCGGACCAGGCGAAGGAGTCCGACGGCAAGAAGGCCGCCGCCCCGAGCGCCGCCCCCACCCTCGACCCGGAGCTCCAGAACCAGCTCCTCAACTCGATCAAGGACGTGATCGGCCGCACCGTCACGTACGAGGACAAGGGCAAGAAGGACGGCACCGAGCACCTCTGGGTGAGCGCCCCGGCCCGGCAGCTGGTGGACGAGATGTTCAAGGCCGTCAAGCCGCTGTCCGCCAAGTTCCCCAAGCAGCTGGGCGACTTCCCGGACCAGGCCCCGAGCGACGTGCCGGACCGTAGGATCGGCGTCGACCTCTACCTGAAGGACGGCGCCTTCTCCTCCGCCACCTTCGACCTCGCCCAGCTGGCCGACAAGGTGGAGCCGGGCGTCAACTTCCCGGTGAAGCTCGCCTTCAGCCAGGCGGCCCCGAACGTCCAGGCCCCGGCCGACGCCGTCAAGGTGACCGACGAGCAGCTGATGGACGCGGTGCTGGGCCTGGCCACCGCCGGGGACGACTCCGACGACGAGGACCCGGAGGACCTGCCCGCCGCCGCTCCGCTGACCGCCGCCCAGCTCAAGGAGCTCGCCGCGCTCGGCATCCCGGAGGTCCGGGCCCGCGTCTACAACGAGGCCGGCCTGACCTTCCAGGACATCAAGGAGATCGCCAGGACGACCGCCCCCGCCGGGGCGTAGCCGTACCGACCCGACCGGCCGACCGCCCCCGAGCGGTCGGCCGGTCGCGTATTTCCGGCCGCGTGCTCCCGGCCGCGCCTCATCGGTCAGCCGCCCGACGGCCGCCGGGAGCGCGGGTCGAGCAGCTCGACCCGGCCCTCGCGGAGGTGGCCGCGGTGACCGTCCCCGTACTCCAGCCGCAGGCTGCGGTCCGCCGGGGCGCCGACCACGACGGCGCACTCGACCGCGGCGTAGGAGGACTCGCGGTAGACCCACACCCTGTCCCCGACGTGGAACTCCGCCGTCTCCGAGACGATCACCGGGCTCACCTCCCTTCGGGCCCCGCCCACTCGTCTGTACGGTGCGCGGCGCCCGGCTGTTCACCTCCGGCCGGAGCCGGCCGCGGTCACCGGCCGGGCGGCCGGGTCGGCGCCGTGCCGGTCGGCAGGTCGGCCGGGCGGCCCTCCTGGTCCACCGCGGTGCCGTCGGGGTAGCTGGCGCACTCGCTGCCCGCGCTCACCTCGAGGGTGTGGTACGCGGGGTCGAAGCGCAGCGAGGCGCTCTCCGCGAGGGAGCCAGGGCCGGTGTCCGGCGGCGTCAGCGTCAGGCTGGGGACCGGGGCGGACTCGTCGGAGGAGGCGACCGTCCAGCCCTGGGCGGTCAGGCTCTGCCGGGCCCGTCCCACCGCCTCCTCCCACTCGGGCCGGGTGACCCCGGTGAGGGTGAAGCGGGCGCGCAGGGCGGCCGTGCGGGGCTGGTCGGCGCCGGTGTCGTTCATGCTCTCCAGGAGGTGGGAGAGGCCCCGGGCGGAGCAGGCGCCGTAGATCCGGGCCGTGATCCCGTCGTCCCCGCGGTGGTCGGGAGCCGGTGTCGCCTCCGGGCGCAGCGCGAGGGCCTCGTAGACGGTCTGCGTCCGGGCGTCCAGGTGCCGCGCGACGGCCGCCGGGTCCGCCACGGGGTACGGCTTGCCCGTCCAGGCCGCCTCCGCCGCCCCGTACGCCGTGTACCCGACCGTGCCGAGCACCAGGACCCCGGCGGCCCCGGCCACCGCCGTGACCCGCACGGCCGTGCGGCGGCCAGGGCCGTCCTTCGTTGCGCGATTCCTCATGATCACCATCGTCCACCGCCGGGCCGGGCCGCCGCATGAGTACGGATACTCACCCGGCGGCGTCGGCGTACTCGCGGTCGGACGGGGCAGCGGGTCAGGCGTGGGTGGCAGGTCAGGCGTGGGCGGCGGCGCACTCCGGGTGGCCCCAGGAGCTGCCGACCTTGGTGATCTTGTCGCCCTTGGCGTACCCGCGGCTGCACGGGCAGGTGCCGGGGAAGCGGGCGTTCAGGGTGCGCGAGCCGCCGCTCCGCTTGGCGGCGCCCGTGCTGCCGGTGGCGCCGGTGGAGGCGGAGGCGGCGGGCCGGGTGCCGCGCGCCTTGGGGGCCTTCGAGGCGGCGGCCGGGTCGGGGACGGGCAGGTCGGCGGCGGTGCCGGAGGCGTCCTGCTGGGTGCGGGCGGCGTCGCTGGCGGCCTTGTCGGCGATGGCGTTCAGCGGGTCGCCGTCCACCTGGTGGGCCGGCACGTACACGAAGGTGACGTCCCGGCCCTCCAGCAGGGCGTCGATCGCCTGGATCAGCTCCTGGTTGGCGACCGGCTTGCCGGCCGCCGTCTTCCAGCCGTTGCGCTTCCAGCCCTTCAGCCACTTGGTCACCGAGTCGCGGGTGTAGGTGCTGTCCAGCCGCACCTCCAGCGACACCCCCGGGTCCGTCGCGGCCAGCAGCTGCCGCAGCGCCGTCAGCTCGCCCACGTTGTTGGTGCTGTGCCCGAGCGCGCCGGCCTGCCAGCGCTGGGGCGCCCCGGTGGCGTCCGCGACCACGTAGGCCCAGCCCGCCGGCCCGGGGTTGCCCTTGGCTGCTCCGTCACACGCTGCAATGACTCGTTCGACCATGCCCCGATCATGCCTGGTCGGACGGCCCGGAGACAAAGCAGCTCAGGTGCGCAGCAGGGGCAGCAGCAGCGCCGCCGACCAGCTGAAGTTGGTCGAGCTGTGCCCCTCCCCCGTCAGCGGGTCGTAGTTCTCCCGCACCGGGCCGTCCCCGGCCAGTCCGGCTGCGGTGGCCAGCAGCCGCTCGACGGTGCGCCGGGCGTCCTGCTCCCAGCCGTAGCGGCGCAGGCCCTCGATCGCGAAGTAGGTCTGGTCGAGCCAGGCCAGTCCGCGCCAGTAGCCGCCGGGGTCGAAGGAGGGCGAGCTGCGGGCCACGGTCGGGAACGGCATGGCGGTGCCGAACTCGGCCGGGTCGAGCAGCAGCCGGCGGACGGTACGGGCCTGGGCGGCGGTGGCGCTGCCGGACCAGAGCGGGATCGCGCCCTCGATGCCGCGGCCGCGGGCGGTGAGCCGGGCGCCGGTGGCCAGGTCGGTGTCGTGGAACCAGCCGGTGGCCGGGTCGTACATGGTGTCGCGCACGGCGGCGTCGATCCGCTCGGCGCCGGCGCGCAGCCGGTCGGCGGCGGGCCGGTCGCCGAGTTCGGCGGCGATCAGCGCCAGGTGGCGGTGGTCGGCGGCGAGGTAGGCGTTGAGGTCGACCGAGCGCTGGTCGAGCGACCAGCCGAGCAGTGTGCCGTTCGCGTCCCGGTTGGGGACGACGGCGGAGGTGTCGAAGCGCGGGGCGTTGTCCATGCCGGACTCCCAGGCCGCCGCCTCCCGGCAGTCCTCGGCGGTCGCGTTGGCCGGGTCGACGGTGGCGCCGTACTGGCACAGGCCCTCGCCGAGGTGGTCGCGGGTGCGGTACCACCAGTCCCGGTAGGCGGTCAGCCTGGGCAGCATCTCGCGCAGGAAGGCGCGGTCGCCGCTGCGCCGGTAGACCTCCCAGACCGCCCAGGAGGCCAGCGGGGGCTTGGAGTTGCGCTCGTTCCAGTTGCCGCCGCCGGTGGTCTGGTCGTTGTAGAAGACGCAGTCGGGGACCATCCCGGCGTCCTGCGGGCGCTCGGCGGAGCCGGACGGGACCTGGTGGTCGAAGACGGCCCGGATCTGGTCGGCGGCCAGGCCGGGGGCGAAGGCGGCGGTGCCGACGGCCTGCTTCCAGGTGTCCCAGGCCCAGACCCCGCTGAACCACTTGTAGGAGAGGGTGGGGGTGACGGCGTCGTGCCGGATCCTTCCGGCCGGGCTGCGCCAGTTGGTGACCAGGGTCTGGACGCACTTGGCGGCGGTACGGCGGCGGGCGGCCGGGACGCCCTCGGTGGCGCGGACGAGGTACCCGTGCCAGCGGGCGGTGCCCTCCGCCGCGACCCGCTCCGGGGTGCGCAGCGCGGTGTCCGCCTCCTTCGCGGCGCGGGCGCACTCGGCCTCGGTGAAGGTGTAGCTCTCGGTCCAGTCCAGGCTGCGGGTCTCCCCCGGCGCCAGCCGTACGGGCTCGGCGAGTTCGGTGCGGTGGCCGTCGCCGTCGGCGCTCAGCACGACCCGGACGGGCCGGGCGTGGCGGACGGCGAAGCGTTCGGTGCCGTCGGTGAGGTAGTCCCAGGTCTGCCGGACCTTGGCGAAGCGCACCTCCACGCCGCGTTCAGCGGCGACCAGCTTCGGTGCCTCGCGCTGGGGGCCGGTGGCGGGGCGCAGCAGCCGGCCGGTCCAGGCGGCGGCGAGGGTCCGTACGGCCGGGCCGGTGTTGGCGAGCCGGGCGCGGAGCAGGGCGGTGCGGTTGCCGGCGAAGCGCAGGTCCAGGGTGAGGGCGAGGCCGCCGCCGAGGTCGTGGGTGAGTCGCAGCAGGCCGGGCAACGAGGTGCCGCGGGCGGGGGCGCCGGCGGTGAGGTCCAGGGGGCGGCCCTGTTCGGTGAGCTGGAGGCGGGTGAGGCCGTCGCTGAGCCACCAGGGGTACTCCTGGGCGAGGTACAGCGGGCCGGTGAAGCCGCCCTGGGGGTCGGTGGGGCGGGGCAGGGCGTAGGCGTGCCAGGCGCCGAGGTCGGCGAAGACGGTGATCGGGTTGTTGCCGCGGGCGTCGCCGGGGTAGGCCTGGGCGGGGGTGCCGTGCAGGTCGAGGACGTCGGCGTAGCGCTCGCCGTCGACCGTGTCCGGTCCGTCCTGGGCGTGGGCGGCGGCCGGGGCGGCCAGGGTGCCGGCGGCGGCGACCGCCGAGGCGGCGAGGAAGTGGCGGCGGGTCAGCGGGTTCACGGGCGCTCCTCGGCGGCGGGGAGTCGGAGGACGGCGGCGCCGAGCGGCGCGAGGGTGACGGCGTCGCCGGTGGCGGCGCCGGTGAGCAGGTCGGTGCCGGGCGTGTCGAGGGGCACGCGGCGTTCGACGCCGCCGTGGTTGAGCAGGAAGAGGTACTGGCGGCCGTCGGCGGCGTGGCGGCGGGTGGCCTCGACGTCCGCCGGGAGGTCCGGTAGTTCGGCGCCCACGCCGGCTTCGGCGAGCGGCAGGTCGAGCACCCGGCCGGTGTCGGCGCCGAGGTGGCAGCTGAGGTACCAGGCGGTGCCGGCGCCCAGCCGGTTGCGGGTGACGGCCGGGAGGCCGGCCAGCGTGCCGGAGGCGTAGCGGGCGAGGGTCTCGGCGCCCTCGGTCTCGATCCACTCGCTCCAGCGCTCGGCGCGCAGGTCGGCGCCGTGCGGCTCCGCGTGCGGCTCGGCGCCGTCCGACCGGGGGCCGTCAGGCGCGGTGCCGTCCAGCCGTACGGCGGTGGTCTCGCCGTCCGGGATCGGCCAGTGCTCGTCCACGACGATCCCGAGCAGTTCGCGCAGCGGCCCGGGGTGGCCGCCGGGGTGGATGTGGTCGTGCCGGTCGGCGATGCCGCTGAACGGGCCGCAGACCAGCCGGCCGCCGTCCCGTACGTAGGCGGTGAGGCGGTCGGCGGTGGCGGTGTCGAGCAGGTAGAGGTTGGGGGCGAGCACCAGCGGGTAGCCGTCGAGCCCGGCGGTGGGCGGGACGAAGTCGACGGTGACGCCGCGCTCGTGCAGCGCCGCGTACCAGGGGCGGAGCAGCTCGGGCCAGCGCATCCGGGCGGAGGGGTGGTCGTCGAGTTCCAGCGCCCACCAGCTGTCCCAGTCGAGCAGGACGGCGGCCCGTCCGCGCAGCCGGCTGCCGGCGATCTCGCCGAGGCGGCGCAGCTCGGCGCCGAAGCGGACGGTCTCCTGCCAGCCGCGCGCGGCGGTGCCCCGGTGCGGGAGCATCGCGCTGTGGAACTTCTCGGCTCCGGCCACCGAGGCGCGCCACTGGAAGTGCAGGACGCCGTCGGCGCCGCGGGCGAGTGCCTGGAGCGACCAGAGGCGGTAGAGGCCGGGACGCTTGGGCACGTTGACCGGCCGCCAGCTGACCGCGGAGGGGGCCTGTTCCATCAGCAGCCAGGGGCGGCCGCCCTTGAGCGAGCGCATCAGGTCGTAGTTCATCGCCGCGTTGACGTGGGCGCGCGGGTCGGCCGGGTCGGGGTAGGCGTCGTCGGAGACGAGGTCCTCGTGCCGGCTCCACTCCCAGTAGTCCAGCGCCTTGAGCATCGACATGAAGTTGGTGGTGACGGGGACGCCGGGCGAGACCTCGTCCAGGACGGCCTTCTCGGCGCGGTGCAGGGCGAGTAGCGCGTCCGAGCAGAACCGGCGCCAGTCCAGCAGCTGGGTGGGGTTGACCGGGCCGGGCGCGGTGCGCGGCGGCTCGATCTGCTCGAAGGAGGTGTAGCGCTGCGACCAGAAGGCGGTGCCCCAGGAGCGGTTCAACTCCTCGATGCCGCCGTGCCGTTCGCGCAGCCAGCGGCGGAAGTCGACGGCCGAGGCGGGGCAGAAGCACTCCTGGACGTGGTCGCCGTACTCGTTGTGGATGTGCCACAGGGCGAGCGCGGGGTGGTGGCGGTAGCGTTCGGCGAGCGCCCGGGTGAGCCGGACGGCGGCCTCGCGGTAGGCGGGCGAGGAGGGGCAGTAGTGCTGGCGCGAGCCGAACTCCAGCCGGACGCCGTCGGCGGTGACGGGCAGCAGGTCGGGGTGGGCGCGGACCAGCCAGGCGGGCGGGGAGGCGGTGGCGGTGGCCAGGTCGACGGCGACGCCGTGCCGGTGGCAGAGGTCGAGCAGGCGGTCCAGCCAGCCGAAGTCCCAGCTGTCGGCGTCGGGTTGGAGGCGGGCCCAGGAGAAGACGCCGACGGTGACCAGGTTGACCCCGGCCTCGGCCATCAGCTTCACGTCCTCGGCCCACACCTGCTCGGGCCACTGCTCGGGGTTCCAGTCCCCGCCGTACAGCAGGCCGGGCACCCGGGTGAGGCGGTCGGTGGTCACGGTCAGGCGGTCGGTGGTCACGGGCGCGGTCATCCCTTCACGGCTCCGCCCAGCAGGCCCGCCACGAACTGCCGCTGGAAGAGCAGGAAGAGCACCATCAGCGGGAGCGTGGCCAGGAAGGAGCCGAGCATCAGGCCGGAGTAGTCGACGTGGGTCAGCCCGGTCAGCGTGTTGAGCGCGACCGGCACGGTGTACTTGTCCTCGGTGTTGAGCATCAGCAGCGGCCAGATGAAGCCGTTCCACTGGCCCATGAAGGTGAAGATCACCAGCGCGCCCAACTGCGGCCGTACGCACGGCAGGACGACCTGGTAGAAGGTGCGCAGCTCGCCGGAACCGTCGATCCGGGCCGACTCCAGGAGTTCGTCGGGGAAGTCCAGGAAGCCCTGGCGCATCAGCAGGATGCCGAAGGAGTTGGCCAGGAAGGGGACGATCACCGCCTGGTAGGTGTCGATCCAGCCGAGGCTGGCCATCATCTGGAACAGCGGGACGAGCAGCACCTGCAGCGGGATCATCATGGTCGCCAGCACCAGGCCGAGCAGCAGCCCGCGGCCGCGGAAGCGGTACTTGGCCAGCCCGTAGCCGCACATCGCGGACAGCAGCGAGCTGAGCGCGGTGTAGACGACGGCGATCCCGAGGCTGTTGAGCATGACCCGGCCGAAGCCGATGGTCTCCTGGAGGTGCGCCAGGTTGCGCAGCAGGTTGCCGCCGGGCAGGAACGGCGGTGGGGAGTGGAACAGTTCGGAGCTGCTGTGGGTGCTGGCGATCAGCATCCAGGCGAAGGGCACCAGGCTGAGCACGGCGCCGAGGGTGAGGGCGGCGAGGACGGCGATCCGGCCGAGGCGGGCGGGCAGCGGGGCGCGGCCGCCGCGACGCGGCGCGGTGGTGGTGGCGGCACTGCGAGCGGCAGTGGGGGTGGCGGTGGTCATCGGCGGCGTTCCCTTCCGTAGAGCCGGAACTGGAGCAGCGAGACCGCCGCGATGATCAGCACGACCACCCAGGCGATGGCGGCCGCGTAGCCGAAGTCGAGCTGCTGGAAGCCGACCTTGTAGAGGTAGACCACCGGGGTGAGGGTCGCGTCGCCGGGGCCGCCGCGGGTCAGCACGTAGTTCTCGTCGAAGAGTTGCAGGGTGCCGATGGTGGAGGTGATGACGCAGAACAGCACCACCGGGCGCAGCTGCGGCAGGATCACGCCGCTGTAGGTGCGCACGGTGCCGGCGCCGTCGAGGGCGGCGGCCTCGTACTGGTCGCGGCCGATCGCCTGCAGTCCGGCCAGCAGGATGACGGCGTTGTAGCCGGTCCACCGCCAGGTGACCGAGCCGATCAGCGAGATCCGGGCCCAGGTGGGCGAGTTGAGCCAGTCTACCGGGCCGAGGCCGAGCGCCTGGAGGAGCTGGTTGGCGAGGCCGCCGTCGGTGCGCAGCAGGACCTGGAAGACCACGGCGTAGGCGACCAGGGTGGTGATCGCGGGCAGGAAGAACACCGCCCGCCAGCCGGCCCGGAACCGCAGCCACGACTGGTTGAGCAGGACGGCGAGCACCAGGGCGAGGCCGATCATCACGGGCACCTGGACGGCGAGGATCAGGCCGGTGTTGACCAGGGAGTGCAGGAAGGCCGGGTCGTGCAGCATCCGCCGGTACTGGTCCAGGCCGACCCAGACGTCGGCGCCGTCGCGGCGGGCGGTGAAGCTCTGGTAGAGGCTGGCGCCGAGCGGATAGGCGAAGAAGGCGACGAAGAGCGCGGTGGTGGGCCCGGCGAACAGCCAGGCGGCGGTGCGTGGGGAGCGTCGGCGGCTGGCGGGGGCGGCCTGGGTGGTCGCCGACGGCTTGCGCAGGGTGGCCGGGAGGCTGCTGGTCATCGGGCCCGCCTACCCGACCGTCTGGCGGCCGGTCGCGGTGGCGATCTGGCGGGCGGCGGAGCGCAGGACGGTGCCCGGGTCGGCGCCGTTGTGCAGCACCTGGTTGACGGCGGTGGTGACGATGTCGCCGGCCTTGGAGTCGTCGGCGGTGAGCTCGACGGTGGGGATGGCGCGGGTGAGTCCGGCGAACAGCTGCATGGCCGGCTGGCCACCGTAGTAGGGGGCGGGCTGCTGGAAGTACGGGTCGTCCAGGGCGGGGAGGTAGGCGGGGAAGAGGCCTTCGTGCTGCATCATCGAGGCCTGGTTGGCCTTGTCGGCGAGCAGGAAGGAGAGGAAGGCCCAGGCCGTCTCCGGGTTCCGGCTCTGCGCGGTGACGCACAGGGTGGAGCCGCCGCTGTTGGAGGTGCGGGGGCCGCCGGGGGTGAAGGCGGGCAGCGGGACGACGCCGACCTTCCCCCCGAGGTCGGCCATGTCGCTGGTGAGGGTGCCGTCCCACCAGGCGGCGGTGGGGGTGGTGGCGGCCTTGCCGTCGTGGGTGCCGGAGACGAGCCCGGACCAGCCGTTCTCGAAGTCCACCAGGTCGCGGTCGACGAGCTGCTTGAGCAGGGTGAGCGCGCGTTCGGCGGCGGGGGTGGCGACGGCCACCTTGCCGTCGGTGAACCAGCGCTGGCCCTGCTGCTGGAGCAGCATGGCGAAGAAGCTGTCCTGTTTGGCGTCCAGGATGAGCAGCTTCCTGCCGGTGGCGGCCTTGAGCGCGGTGCCGGCGGTGAGGTAGTCGTCCCAGGTGGCGAGGCCGGCCGGGTCGATGCCGGCCTGCTGGAACAGGTCGCGCCGGTAGAACAGGGCGCACGGCCCGCTGTCCCAGGGCAGCGCGAAGACCTTGCCCTTGGCGTCCGTGACAGTCCGCCAGGACGCCTCCGCGTACTGGGACTTGAGGCCTGCGGCGCGACTGGTGAGGTCGACCAGGCCGTTCGGGAAGTTGCCGATGTAGGTGGGCAGCTTGTGGCCCTCGACGGTGAGGATGTCGGGCAGCCCGCTGCCGGCGCCGAACCCGACGGAGATCTTGTCGTAGGCGTTGTCGTAGCCGATGTCCACCACGTCGACGGTGGTGCCGGGGTGGGCCTGTTCGAAGGCCTTGCCGAGCCGTTGCATGGCCTTGGCGGCGACGTCCCAGGACCAGATGACGACCTTGCCGGAGAGGGCGGCGCCCGGGCTGCCGGTGAGCTGCTTGGCACTGGTGCCGCCGGCGCCGCCGGTCGCGCAGCCGGTGGCGCCGGCCATCAGCAGCGCGCCGCCCGCGAGTCCGGCGGAGAGGATCCGGCGCCGTGCCGGACCTGATGTCAATTCGCCCTGGTCACGGGCTGGTTTGGGATCTTTTTTGTGCCGGGTTCGTGCGGACATCTTGCCTCCCGACTGGTGAATGCCGAATGCTGTATACAGAACTCAGCATTCACAACCCCGTCAAGGCTTGTGACTGAAATCGCGGAAGGTGCCAGCATGAGCACACGCGTCCCCCGAACCCACCCGTACATCCCCAACTCCGCCCCGCAGGTGAGGAAAGCGATGCTGGCGGAGGTCGGCGCCCAGGACGTCGAGGAGTTCTACGCCGACATCCCGGCCGCCCTCCGGCTGGACCGCCCGCTGCGGCTGCCCGAGCCGCTCGGCTCCGAGGCCCGGCTGGTCGCCCACATGGAGGAGCTGCTCTCCCGCAACACCGCCGTCCCGCCGGGCCGCAGCTTCCTCGGCGCCGGCTGCTACCGCCACCACGTGCCCGCCGTGGTGGACGAGATCGTCAACCGCAGCGAGTTCCTCACCGCCTACGCGGGCGAGCCGTACGAGGACCACGGCCGCTTCCAGGCGCTGTGGGAGTACCAGTCGCTGATGGCCGAACTGCTGGCCGTCGACGTCGTCAACGTGCCGACCTACGACGGGTTCCAGGCCGCCGCGACGGCGCTGCGGATGGCCGGACGGGCCACCGGGCGGCGCCGGCTGGTGCTGGTCGGCGCGATCGACCCGGACCGGATCTCCCGGATCCGCGACTACGTCCGGGGCGTCCACGAGCTCGTCCTCGTCCCGGCCGATCCCGCCGCCGTCCGGGCCGCGCTCGCCGAGGGCGACGCAGCCGCCGTCTACGCCCAACTCACCGACCACGACGGCCGGGTGGACCAGGAGCTGCCGAGCTACATCGAACTCGCCCACCAGGCGGGCGCGCTGGCCGTCGCCCACGTCCACCCGCTCAGCCTCGGCGTGCTCACCCCGCCCGCCGAGCTCGGCGCCGACCTCACCTGCGGCGACCTCCAGCCGCTCGGCATCCACCCGAGCTACGGCGGCGGCAACGCGGGCTTCATCGGCAGCCCGGACGACGAGCGCCTGGTCGCCGAGTACCCGAGCCGGCTGTTCGGCCTCGTCCCCACCGACGTCCCCGGCGAGTACGGCTTCGGCGACGTCGCGTACGAGCGCACCTCCTTCGCGGTGCGCGAGGAGGGCAAGGAGTGGGTCGGCACCGCCGCCGCCCTGCACGGCATCGCCGCCGGGGTCTACCTCACGCTGATGGGCCCGCACGGCATGCGGGAGATCGGCGCGACGATCCTCGCCAACACCGCCTACGCCCGGCAGCGGCTGGCCGAGGTCCCCGGCGTGGAGCTCGCGGACCCGCGGGCCGTCCACTTCGCCGACTTCACCGTCCGCTACACCGGCGAGCGCACCGCCGCCGAGACCGCCGAGGCCCTGCTCGCCCGCGGCCTGCACGGCGGCACCCCGGTCGGGGCCGACGGAGCCGCGGCCCGTGAGGGCCGCTACTGCGTGACCGAGCTGCACACCCGGGCCGACATCGACCGCCTCGCCGACGCACTTGAGGAGATCGCGAAGTGACGAACCGTCAGAACAGCGAGCCGGTGGACCCGCGGATCGCCCCCAAACCCGCCCTGCGCCGCTTCCACCAGGCCCGCTGGGACGAGAAGCTCGTCTTCGAGCTCGGCGCCCCCGGCGAGCGCGGCGTCCTGCCCCCGCTGCCCGAGCCAGCCGTCACCGCCGCCGTCGGCGACCCGGCCGAGCGGCTGCCCGCCGCGCTGCGCCGCGCCACACCGCCCGCCCTGCCCGAACTCGGCCAGCAGCAGGTGCTCCGGCACTACCTGCGGCTCTCCCAGGAGAACCTCGGCGCCGACCTCAACGTGGACGTCGGCCAGGGCACCTGCACCATGAAGTACAGCCCCAAGGTCAACGACACCTTCGTCCGCGACCCCCGGATCGCCGCCCTGCACCCCGCGCAGGACCCCTCCACCGTCCAGGGCGTGCTCGAACTCGTCCACCGGCTGGAGCAGTTGCTCAAGGAGGTCTCCGGCATGGACCGGGTCAGCCTCCAGCCCGGCGCGGGCTCGGCGGCGATCTGGACCAACGTCTCAGTGATCCGCGCCCACCACGCCGCGCGCGGCGAACTGGAGCAGCGCGACGAGATCATCACCACCGCCTTCTCCCACCCCTCCAACGCCGCCTGCGCCAAGACCGCCGGCTTCCGGGTGATCACCCTGCACCCCGACGCCGACGGCTACCCCGACATCGAGGCGCTGCGCGCCGCCGTCGGCCCGCGCACCGCCGCGCTGCTCATCACCAACCCCGAGGACACCGGCATCTACAACCCCCGGATCGCCGAGTTCGTCCGGATCGTCCACGAGGCCGGCGGCCTGTGCGCCTACGACCAGGCCAACGCCAACGGCATTCTCGGCATCACCCGGGCCCGCGAGGCCGGCTTCGACCTGTGCCACTTCAACCTCCACAAGACCTTCTCCACCCCGCACGCCTGCGGCGGACCGGCGGCCGGCGCCTGCGGCGTCACCGCCGAACTCGCGCCCTACCTGCCGCGCCCCACCGTCGAGTTCGACGGCGAGCGGTACGTCCTGGACGACGACCGGCCGGACTCGGTCGGCAAGATCCGCCCCTACCTGGGCGTCGTGCCGAACCTGGTGCGCGCCTACGCCTGGATCACGGCACTGGGCGCCGAGGGGCTGCGCGAGGCCGCCGAGACCGCCGTGCTCAACAACAACTACCTGCTGCACCGGGTGCGGCGGATCCGCGGCGTCTCCGTCCCGTACGCCGAGGGCCGCCCCCGGGTCGAACAGGTCCGCTACAGCTGGCAGCAGCTCAACGAGGACACCGGCCTGCACAGCGAGGACCTCGGCTACCGCGCCGCCGACTTCGGCACCCACTACTGGACCAGCCACCACCCGTACGTCGTCCCGGAGCCGATGACGCTGGAGCCCACCGAGTCCTACTCCCGGGCCGACCTGGACGAGTACGCGGCGATCCTCGCCGAGGTCGCCCGCGAGGCGTACGAGGACCCGGAGACCGTCCGCACCGCGCCGCACAACTCCACCGTGCACCGGATCCGGCACGAGCCGCTGGACGACCCGGCGGTCTGGGCGGTCAGCTGGCGCGCCTACCGCCGCAAGGTCCTGGGCGAGCGGCCGTGACCTCCGCCCCGGGCGCCCGGATCGGGCTGGTGGTCAACCCGGTCGCCGGCCTCGGCGGCCTGGTCGGCCTCAAGGGCAGCGACGGCGCCGAGGTCCAGCGGCGGGCCCTGGCGCTCGGGGCCCGTCCGCGGGCCGTCGCCCGGGCAGCGTTGACGATCAGTCAACTTCCGCTGGATATCGAGCTGATCACCGTCGACGGCCCGATGGGCGCCGCCGCGGCGCGGGCGGCCGGCCGGCCCGCGCGGGTCGTCCACCACTCCACGGGGGGACCGAGCACCGCCGCCGAC
>NZ_LFVW01000998.1:0-2570 GCF_001182915.1 Kitasatospora sp. MY 5-36 | reverse complement strand
GCTGCCGGGGCAGCCGCTGCCCGGCCAGCCGTGGCAGCAGCAGCCGCAGGCCCCGCAGCCCAGCGCGTTCCAGCAGGCCGCCGCCCCGCAGCAGACCGCGCACGGCGCGCCGCTGGGCTACACCGCCGCCGTCGAGCTGTCCTCGGACCGGCTGCTGCGCAGCCAGCCCAAGCAGCAGCGCCAGCAGCCGCGCTTCCAGTTCGGCGGCAAGGCCGCGGCGGCCGAGAAGGCCCGCAAGCTGGAGATCATCCGCACCCCGGTGCTGAGCTGCTACCGGATCGCCGTGATCAGCCTCAAGGGCGGCGTCGGCAAGACCACGACCACCACCGCGCTCGGCGCGACCCTGGCCAGCGAGCGCCAGGACAAGGTGATCGCGATCGACGCCAACCCGGACGCCGGCACCCTGGGCCGCCGGGTGAAGCGCCAGACCGGCGCGACCATCCGCGACCTGGTGACGGCCATCCCGCACCTGCGCAGCTACATGGACATCCGTCAGTTCACCTCGCAGGACCTGAACTCGGGCCTGGAGATCCTGGCGAACGACGTCGACCCGGCGGTCTCGACCACCTTCAACGACTCGGACTACCGCCAGGTGATCGACGTGCTGGGCCGCCAGTACCCGATCATCCTGACCGACTCCGGCACCGGCCTGCTGTACAGCGCGATGCGCGGGGTGCTGGACCTGGCCGACCAGCTGATCATCGTCTCCACCCCCAGCGTGGACGGCGCCTCCAGCGCCTCGACCACCCTGGACTGGCTCTCCGCGCACGGCTACGCGGACCTGGTCCAGCGCAGCATCACGGTGGTCTCCGGGGTGCGCGAGACCAGCAAGATGATCAAGGTCGAGGACATCGTCGCGCACTTCCAGACCCGCTGCCGCGGCGTGATCGTGGTGCCGTTCGACGAGAGCCTCGCGGCCGGCGCCGAGGTCAACCTCGACATGATGCGGCCCAAGGTCCGGGAGGCCTACTTCGAGCTGGCCACCCTGGTCGGCGAGGACATCATCCGGGCCCACCAGGCCGCCGCCGCCCAGCAGGCCGGCTGGCAGCAGCAGGCCCAGGCCGGCTACCCGCAGCCGGGCGGCCCCCAGCCGTACGCCGACCCGCAGCAGCAGCCCCAGCCGTACCCGCAGCAGGCCGGCCAGCCCGCCCCCGGGGCGCCGTGGGCCCCGCAGCCCGGCCAGGCCCCGCCGCCCCCGCCCGGGTACGGCTACCCGCAGCAGCCCGCCCCCGGGGCGCCCTGGCCGCAGCAGCCGGGGCCGGGCTACGGCTACCCGCCGCCCCCGCCCCAGCAGTGACAGCGACGGAAGGGGCCCACCGACACCAGGTCGGTGGGCCCCTTCCGTCGTTCTGCGACGCCTCGGACGCCGTCGCTCGGATGCCGTCGCTCAGATGCCGTCGGTCAGCTCGCGGGCCCGCTTGACGTCGTCGGCCATCCGGTCCAGCAGCGCGTCGATGGAGTCGAACTTCTCCATCCCGCGCAGGTAGGCCAGGAAGTCCACGGCCACGTGCAGCCCGTACAGGTCCAGGCCGACCCGGTCGATGGCGTACGCCTCCACGGTGCGGGTGGTGCCGTCGAAGGTCGGGTTGGTGCCGACCGAGATCGCCGCCGGCATCCGCTCGCCGTCGGCGGTCAGCCAGCCCGCGTACACGCCGTCCGCCGGGATCGCGCTGTGCGGCACGGTGTCGACGTTGGCGGTCGGGTAGCCCAGGTCGCGGCCGCGCTGCGCGCCGCGCACCACCACGCCCTCCACCCGATGCGGACGGCCCAGCACCTCGTTGGCGCCGGCCATGTCCCCGGTCTCCACCAGCCGGCGGGTCAGGCTGGAGGAGAACGGCTCGCCGTCCCCGGCCGTGCCGCACACCTGGAGGTCGACCACCTCGACCTCGAAGTCGTCCGTCCGGCCCAGCTCGCCGAGCAGCTCGACGTTCCCGGCCGCCCGGTGCCCGAAGCGGAAGTTGGGGCCCTCGATGACGACCCGCGCGTGCAGCGCGTCCACCAGTACCTGCCGGACGAAGGTCTCCGGGGACTCCTGGGAGAACTCGGTGGTGAACGGCAGCACCAGCACCGCGTCCACGCCCAGCTCCGCGATCAGCTCGGCACGGCGCGGGTGCGGCGCGAGCAGCGGCGGGTGGCTGCCCGGGCGGATGACCTCGCGCGGGTGCGGGTCGAAGGTCACCACGACCGCCGGGACGCCCAGTTCGCGGGCCCGCTCGACCGCCCGCCCGATGATCAGCTGATGTCCTCGGTGCACCCCGTCGAACGAGCCGATGGTGACGACGCTGCGTCCCCAGTCCCCGGGGATCTCCTCCAGGCCACGCCAGCGCTGCACCTGACCGCTCCTTGTTCCGTACGGCGCGTACCCTCTGTACGCTCAAACGCTCAAAACCCGAACCCCTATAGCGTGCCATGCGCCTGCCCCGGCTCAGGCACCGGAATACGGGTTGAGCCCGCCGAGGGCCCCGCGGCCCGCCCGGAGACGGCCCGCTCGGCCTCCGCGGCGGCGTACTGCGGGTCCCGTCCGGCCGCCGCCAGGGCCCGCATCCGGGCCAGCCGGGGGCCGTCCGGGG
>NZ_LFVW01000997.1:0-2572 GCF_001182915.1 Kitasatospora sp. MY 5-36 | reverse complement strand
CACGCCCTGGCCGCCGCGCCCGCGCCCGCCGCGGCCCCGACCGGCCGCCTCGACCCCGCCGAGTACGTCGGCGACGCCGCCGCCCGGACCGGCTTCGGCGGCCTGGAGGCGATCGACGAGATCACCATGGTCGCGGTCCCCGACCTGATGAGCGCCTACCAGCGCGGCGACCTCGACGACGAGGGCCTGCGCACCGTCCAGCTGGCGGTGATGTCGCACTGCGAGCAGATGGGCGACCGGATCGCCGTCCTGGACCCGCCGCCCGGCCTCAACGCCCAGCGGATGCGCACCTGGCGCAACGACGAGGCGGGCTTCGACTCCCGCTACGCCGCGCTCTACTACCCGTGGATCAAGGTGTTCGACCCGGCGAGCGGCCGCAACGTGCTGGTCCCGCCGAGCGGGCACGTCGCCGGGGTGTGGGCCCGCAGCGACGCCGAGCGCGGCGTGCACAAGGCGCCCGCCAACGAGGTCATCCGCGGCGCGGTGGACCTGGAGCTGCGCCTCAGCAAGGGCGAGCAGGACCTGCTGAACCCGATCGGCGTCAACTGCGTCCGGGCGTTCCCCGGGCGCGGCATCCGGATCTGGGGCGCGCGCACCCTCTCCTCCGACCCGGCGTGGCGCTACCTGAACGTCCGCCGGATGTTCAACTACCTGGAGGAGTCCATCCTCCTGGGGACCCAGTGGGTGGTCTTCGAGCCCAACGACGACCGGCTGTGGTCCAGCATCCGCCGGAACATCACCGCGTTCCTCACCGAGGAGTGGCGACGCGGGGCCCTGTTCGGCCAGACCGCGGCCGAGGCCTTCTACGTCAAGTGCGACCGCGACAACAACCCGCCGGAGTCCATCGACCTCGGCCAGGTGATCTGCGAGATCGGCGTCTCCCCGGTGAAGCCCGCGGAGTTCGTGGTGTTCCGGCTGTCCCAGTTCTCCGACAGCACGAGCCTCGTCAACGAATGACCGGCCGGCTCGGTCGGCACCACCCCTCCGTGCCGCTCCTCGGCACCCTCGGCACCCCTCGCATCGGAAGGTGACACAGACCCATGGCTGAAGGCGATCCGCTCTCCACACACATATTCGGCGTCCAACTCGGCGGCTACAACGTCGAGTCCGTCAAGGAGATCAGCAACCTGACGGTCGAACAGGACGTCGTCGAGTACAAGCAGGTGACCCAAGAGGGCAAACTGATCGTCCGCAAGCAGCCCGGCGCCCGGCTCCCCGGCGAGGTGACCATCACCCGCGGCCTGGACAAGAGCGGCGCGTTCACGGACTGGATCAAGGAGACCCTCAACAACGGGGCGATCAACACCGCGCGGCAGAACCTCACCATCGAGGTCAAGGACACCACCGGTGCCACCCTGCGGCGCATCCAGCTCCTCAACGCCTGGGCCAGCCGCTGGGAGGGCCCGACCCTCAGCGCCGGCGAATCCAGCGCCGCCACCGAGACCGTGACCATCGTGTTCGAGGAGATCTCGGTCGAGTGAGGCGCAAGATCGGCCTGGAGGAGCTGCTGGAACGGGCTCCGGCCCCCCAGAACACCGCGCCGCAGCAGCAGGCCCCGGCGGCAGCGACGGCGGCGCAGCCCCGGGGGCGGGTGCCGCACACCGAGTTCGAGTTCGAGCTGCCGATCGGGTACGTGGACGACGACGGCACCGTGCACCGGCACGGCGCCATGCGCCTGGCCACCGCCCGTGACGAGCTGATGCCGCAGATCGACCTGCGGGTCAAGGAGAACCCGGCCTACCTCAGTGTGGTGCTGCTCAGCCACGTGATCACCCGGCTCGGCGACCTCACCGACGTGCACGCCGGGATCGTCGAGCGGATGTACGCCACCGACGTGGCCTTCCTCCAGGACCTCTACCAGCGGATCAACAGCGAAGGCCACACGCGCGCCGCGGTGACCTGCCCGCACTGCGACGGCGCCTTCGAGGTCGACCTCGCCGGTGGGCGCCTGGGGGAATCGTGACGTACGCGCCTGCTCGGCTGTACGAGGAGATCGCGTACATCGCCTACCACTTCCACTGGCAGCGGGAGGACATCCTCGACCTGACCCACCGCGAACGCGGGCAGTGGGTCAGGGAGATCGCCCGGATCAACACCCGCATCAGCGAAGGCGGGTGAGCCGGGTGGGGCTTCGGGACTGGATCGGCCGGCGTCGGGGCGGCACCGACGCCGCTGTCGGCGACGGCGGCGACGGCGGTGCTGACGGTGCGTCCGGCGGTACGGGCGAGGTCGTTCAGCGGCGCCGGGCGTCCGGGGACGGGGGCTGGCGCGCGGTCGCGCCGCTGGTCCCGACCCTCGCCGGGCCGGGCCACGGCGTCAGCGACGGCCTGAGGTTCCGGTCCCGGCTCAGCGCGTGGCAGGACCCCTCGCTCTGCGGGCCGCTCGGCCACGCGGTCCTCCCGACCGCGCCGGCCGGCATCCTGCGGGCGGTGGCCGGGCCGGGCTCTCCGGCGCCCGTCCGCACGGGCGGGGACGAGCTCGTCGTGCCGGTCCTCCCGAGGGAGTCCGGGGCGGAAGAGCCCGTGGAGAGCGGGGAGTCGGCGGCGGCCCGGCAGGCCCGGCCGGTCCAGCG
>NZ_LFVW01000996.1:0-2574 GCF_001182915.1 Kitasatospora sp. MY 5-36 | reverse complement strand
TGTCCGGTGCTCCCTGCCAGGCAGCTCGAAGAACTGTACGCGCTTCCACGCACCGATGCAAACGTCGTGCAAAGACGGCCGGCCGGACCCCGGGGAGAGGGGTCCGGCCGGTGGTGCCGTGCGGATCAGCTGTTGGTGGGGAAGCCCAGGTTGATGCCGCCGTGCGACGGGTCCAGCCAGCGCTGGGTCACGGCCTTGCCCCGGGTGAAGAACTGCACGCCGTCCGGGCCGTACGCGTGGGCGTCGCCGAACAGCGAGGCCTTCCAGCCGCCGAAGGAGTAGTAGGCGACCGGGACCGGGATCGGCACGTTGATGCCGACCATGCCGACCTCCACCTCGAACTGGAAGCGCCGGGCCGCGCCGCCGTCGTTGGTGAAGAGGGCGGTGCCGTTGCCGTACGGGTTGGCGTTGATCAGCGCCAGGCCCTCCTCGTACGAGTCGACGCGCACCACCGAGAGGACCGGGCCGAAGATCTCGTCGTTGTAGACGGACATGCCGGGCTTGACGTGGTCGAACAGCGTGGGGCCGAGCCAGAAGCCGTCGGCCGTCGGGGAGCCGTTCCGGTCCTCGGCGGTGACCGGGTGCTTGCGGCCGTCCACCGCGAGCTCGGCGCCGTCGGCGACCCCGGACTCCACGTAGGAGGTGACCTTGTCCCGGTGCTGGCCGGTGACCAGCGGACCCATCTCGGACTCGCCGTTGCAGCCGGGGCCGACCTTCAGGGTGGCGATCCGCTGCTTGATCTTCTCGACCAGCTCGTCGCCGATCGGGTCGACCGCGACCAGCACGGACACCGCCATGCAGCGCTCGCCGGCCGCGCCGAAGCCCGCGTTGACGGCGGCGTCGGCGGCGAGGTCGAGGTCGGCGTCCGGCAGGACCAGCATGTGGTTCTTGGCGCCGCCCAGGGCCTGCACGCGCTTGCCGTAGCGGGTGCCGGTCTCGTAGACGTAGCGGGCGATCGGGGTGGAGCCGACGAAGCTGACGGACTTGACGTCCGGGTGCTCCAGCAGGCGGTCGACGGCCACCTTGTCGCCGTGCACGACGTTGAAGACGCCGTCCGGCAGGCCGGCCTCCTTCCACAGCTCGGCGAGGAAGTTGGCGGCGGACGGGTCCTTCTCCGAGGGCTTCACCACGACGGTGTTGCCGGCCGCGATGGCGATCGGGAAGAACCACATCGGCACCATGGCCGGGAAGTTGAACGGCGAGATGATCGCGACCGGGCCGAGCGGCTGGCGGATCGAGTAGACGTCGACGCCGGTCGAGGCCTGCTCGGTGAAGCCGCCCTTGACCAGCTGCGGGATGCCGCAGGCGTACTCCACGACCTCCAGGCCGCGGGCGATCTCGCCGAGCGCGTCGGAGTGCACCTTGCCGTGCTCGGCCACGATGATCGAGGCCAGCTCGTCGCGGCGGGCGTTCAGCAGCTCGCGGAAGGCGAAGAGCACCGTCGTCCGCTTCGCGATCGAGGCGGTGCGCCACTCGGTGAAGGCCGAGGCGGCGGCGGCCACGGCCTGGTCGACCTCGGCGATCTCGGCGAAGTCGACCTGGCCGGCGACCTGGCCGGTGGCCGGGTCGAAGACCTCGCCGCGACGGGGGGCCGCACCGGCGGTGGCGACGGGCTTGCCGCCGATCCAGTGAATGATGTGCTTGCTCAAGGTCCGTCTGCCTCCGAAGTCCCGGGCGGCGTCCTGCCACCGGTCCGGTCTGGCGCCGCCCGCACGTGGGCCGGGCGACGGGAATCACGGGGCTACCGCGCTCGTCTCCCAGTCTGGTGGCCGCTCCGGCGCAGCTCAACGAACAGGCTGACGGGGATCGTGGATTCAGCCTTACAGGTCGTCCGGTCACTCGCCCGAACGTGTGAACCCACCACGAATGCCCCCAACGGCACGGGCACCCAAACACCGCGGGCACCCGCGGGACCGAGGGGTTAGGACTCCCCGTCCTCCGGCTCCTCCAGGTACGGGTCGTGCAGCCCGTCCGCCGCCTCCCGGGTCTCCAGCAGGTCCAGCCGCAGGTCCTGCGCCCAGGCCAGCGCCCACCGCTTCAGCTCGGCCACCTCCCCGGCCGGCACGCCCCGGGCGCGGAACCGCCCGTCCGCCGCCTCGGCGAGCGCCTCCAGCCGTTCGGCCAGCGCCGCGGGCTGGAAGTCCGGGTCCAACTCGGCTGCCAGCGCGAGCAGTTCGCCCTCCCGGTAGCAGCGGGTGAGGGCGTGCACGTCGATCAGGTCGCGGGGCATGCCCCGGTCCACGAGCAGCGCGGTGGTCAGCGCGGCCGCGTCCTCCAGGGCGACGACCGGCAGCACCGCCGGGGGCTCGTCCGGTCCGGGCGCACCGAGGTCGAACCGGACCGGCCGGTGTCCCAGCGGTTCCTTGCGCAGTTCCACCGAGTGCGACCGCCCGCCCAGCGCCAGCCGGACGGTGAGCTGTTCCAGCCGCGGTGTGCCCGGCCGCTCGACGGCCCCGCCGCCCGCCGTCCGGTACGCCTCGCCCAGCGCGGCGGCCACCTCCGGGAGGTCGGCGCCGCCGGTCGCCAGGGTCAGCCCGTCCTGCGGGCAGGCCGCGACGCCGTGGGCGCGCAGCG
>NZ_LFVW01000995.1:0-2579 GCF_001182915.1 Kitasatospora sp. MY 5-36 | reverse complement strand
GCGGGAACAGCAGGTAGAACCAGGCCTCGGCGCCCAGCGACCAGGAGGCCGGGTTGCCGCCGTACAGGGTGGGCAGCGCCCACGGGTGCACCAGCGCCAGCGACCAGAGCGCCGCCGCCACCGGCAGCACCGCGCCGATCGCCGCGTCCGCGCCCAGGGACAGCGCGGTGGTCAGCACGTGCAGCGGCCAGATCCGGGCGAACCGGCGGCGGGCGAAGACCCGCGGCCGGGCGGGCGAGGCCCCGTACGTCCAGGCCAGCACGAAACCGGAGAGCACGAAGAAGAACGTCACGCCCGAACGGCCGTACCAGGCGAGCGGGCTGAGCAGCGGCAGCTCGCCCACCTTGCGGGAGAGGTGGTAGAGCACCACCAGCAGGGCGGCCCAGAAGCGCAGCCCGGTGAGCGAGGGCAGGCGGCTGGGGCCGGTCGTGGGCATCGGCGCTCCAGGGGCGGGGGACGGGGGCGGGGGACGGGGGCGGCGCCCGGGTGAACGAGCACGGCGGGGCCGAGGTCACGCCGACGGCGGCGAGCGGTCGCGTCCGGCGACGGGGTGCCGGGGCGCGTAACCTGCTAGGGCCCGGACGGACCTGCCAGGCCCGGACGGGCCCCTGGGCGGACGGATGGAGGGGCCGATGGCGGTGGAGGAGCAGCGGGCCGGGAGCCGGGTCAGCCGGCCGGAGAACCGGCTGGTCCGGCGCGGGTTCACCGACCCGGCGCGGGCGGTGCGGCTGTTGGAGGGCCCCGGGCTGGAGGGCCTGGCCGACGACCCCGTGCTGCTGGACGCGCTCGGCGCCACCGCCGACCCCGACCTCGCGCTGCTCGGCCTGTCCCGGCTGCTGGAGGCCGCCGACGAGGCCGACCGGCACACCCTGCGCGACACCCTCACCACCTCCAAGCCGCTGCGCGACCGGCTGCTCGGCGTGCTCGGCGTCTCCACCGCGCTCGGCGACCACCTGGCCCGGCACCCGCACGACTGGCACGTGCTGGTCACCTTCGAACTGCGCGACATGCACCCCGGCCCGGAGGACTTCCGCCGCTCCCTCGCCGAGGGCGTCCGGGACGACACCCTCGGCCCCGCGAACGCGCTGCGCGTCGCCTACCGCCGCTGCCTGCTCGCCATCGCCGCCCGCGACCTCACCGGCACCACCGACCTCGCGCAGACCGCCGCCGAACTCGCCGACCTGGCCGGCGCCACCCTCCAGACCGCCCTGGACCTCGCCGCCGAGCAGGACCCGGAGGCGGCCGCGGCCTGCCGGCTCGCCGTGATCGGCATGGGCAAGTGCGGCGGCCGCGAGCTCAACTACGTCTCGGACGTGGACGTGGTCTTCGTCGCCGAGCCGCGCGAGGGCGTGGACGAGCACTCGGCGCTCAAGGCCGCCACCCGGCTGGCCGCCGCCCTCACCCGGCTGTGCGCGGACACCACCGGCGAGGGCACCATCTGGCCGGTGGACGCCAACCTGCGCCCCGAGGGCCGCAACGGCCCGCTGGTGCGCACCCTGGCCAGCCACCTCGCCTACTACCAGCGCTGGGCCAAGACCTGGGAGTTCCAGGCGCTGCTCAAGGCCCGCCCGGTCGCCGGGGACGCGGAGCTCGGCGCCGCGTACGTGGCGGCGCTCGCCCCGATGGTCTGGCAGGCCGCCGCCCGGGAGAACTTCGTCGCCGACGTGCAGCAGATGCGCCGCCGGGTGATCGACTCCATCCCGGCCACCGAGCTGGACCGCCAGCTCAAGCTCGGCCCGGGCGGGCTGCGCGACGTCGAGTTCTCCGTCCAGCTGCTCCAGCTGGTGCACGGCCGCACCGACCCGGCGCTGCGCAGCGGCAACACCCTGGAGGCGCTGGCCGCGCTCTCCCGGGGCGGCTACGTCGGCCGGGCGGACGCCGCCTCGCTGGACGCCGCGTACCGCTTCCTGCGCTCGCTGGAGCACCGCATCCAGCTGTACCGGCTGCGCCGCACCCACCTGATGCCCACCGGGGCCGAGGACCTGCGCCGGCTGGCCCGCTCACTGGCGGCGCTGATCAACGACGACACCCGCGCCGACCCGGTGGCCGCGCTGCAGCGCGAGTGGAAGCGGCACGCGATGGAGGTCCGGCGGCTGCACGAGAAGCTGTTCTACCGGCCGCTGCTCGACGCCGTCGCCGAACTGCCGCCGGGCGCCACCGGGCTCAGCCCGGAGGCGGCCCGGGCCCGGCTGGAGGCGCTGGGCTACGCGGACCCGGCCGCCGCGCTGCGGCACCTCAGCGCGCTCGCCTCCGGGGTGAGCCGCAAGGCGGCGATCCAGCGCACCCTGCTGCCGGTGCTGCTCGGCTGGTTCGCTGAGTCCGCGGACCCGGACGCCGGGCTGCTCAACTTCCGCCAGGTCTCCGACGCGCTCGGCCGCACCCCCTGGTACCTGCGGCTGCTGCGCGACGAGAGCGCCGCCGCCGAACAGCTGGCCCGGGTGCTGTCGGCCGGCCGGCTCGCCCCCGACCTGCTGCTGCGCGCCCCCGAGGCGGTGGCCATGCTGGGCGACCCGCACGGCCTGGAACCGCGCGGCCGGGCGGCGCTGCAGTCGGAGATACTGGCCGCCGTCGGCCGGGCC
>NZ_LFVW01000994.1:0-2590 GCF_001182915.1 Kitasatospora sp. MY 5-36 | reverse complement strand
CGCGCGCTGCCGCTCGGCTCGGTCGAGCACGCCCTGCCCGCCGACCTGCCCGCCACCGACGTGCTCGGCCTGGCCGAGCACGGGTCGGCCAACCGCCTCGGCGGTGCCGACCTCGGCGCGAACAGCCCGCTGTCCGGCCTCACCGGCGCGCTCGGCCCGCTCGGCGGCCTGCTGGGCGGCCTGGGCGGCGGCAACCTGAGCGGCGGCAGCCTCAGCGGCCTGCCGCTGTAACCCCCGCCGCCGCACAACCCCCGGCTCGGGGAGAACCCCGAAGGGGGCCGGTGTCCGTGACACCGGCCCCCTTCGCCGTACGGTCGCCCGCTACGGTCGGCGCGCCGAGCTCGGCGCGATCGCGGTCAGCTCGCCGCGATCGCGGTCAGCTCGCCGCGCCCAGCCGCTCCACGGCCGCGGCGACCCGCTCGTCGGTCGCCGTGAACGCGACCCGCACGAAGCGGTCGCCGGCCGGCCCGTAGAAGTCGCCGGGCGCCACCAGGATGCCCAGCCCGGCCAGTTCGGCCACGGTCTCCCAGCACGGGCGGTCCTGGGTCGCCCACAGGTAGAGGCTCGCCTCGGAGTGCTCGATCCGGAAGCCGTACGCCTCCAGCGCCGCCCGCAGCGCCGAGCGCCGGGCCGCGTACCGCTCGCGCTGCTCGGCCACGTGGGCGTCGTCCGCGAGCGCGGCGACCGTCGCCGCCTGGACCGGCGCCGGCACGATCATGCCGCCGTGCTTGCGCACCTCCAGCAGCTCCCTGACCACCACCGGGTCGCCCGCCACGAAGGAGGCGCGGTAGCCGGCCAGGTTGGAGCGCTTGGAGAGCGAGTGGACGGCCAGCAGGCCCTCGTGGCCGTCGCCGCAGACGTCCGGGTGCAGGACGGAGACCGGCTCGGCCTCCCAGCCCAGCTCCAGGTAGCACTCGTCGCTGACCAGCAGCGCCCCGTGCTCCCTGGCCCACTCGACGGCCCGGCGCAGCTCGTCCGCGCCCAGCACCCGGCCGGTCGGGTTGGACGGCGAGTTCACCCAGAGCAGGCGCACCCGGGAGCCGTCCAGCTCGTCCACCGAGTCGTACTCGACCGGCTCGGCGCCGCACAGCCGGGCGCCCACCTCGTAGGTCGGGTAGGCCAGGCGCGGGTAGGCGACCTGGTCGCCGGGGCCGAGGCCGAGCTGGGTCGGCAGCCAGGCCACCAGCTCCTTGGAGCCGACGGTCGGGAGCACGGCCTGCGGGCCGGTCTCCGCGCCGAGGCGGCGGTGCAGCCAGTCGGCGATCGCCTCGCGCAGCTCCAGCGGGCCCCAGACGGTCGGGTAGCCGGGGGTGTCGGTGTGCGCGGCCAGCGCCTTCTGGATCACCTCGGGGACCGGGTCCACCGGGGTGCCGACGGAGAAGTCGCAGAGCCCGCCGGGGTGGGCCAGGGCGGTCGCCTTGTACGGCTCCAGCTTGTCCCAGGGGAAGACGGGGAGCTTGTCCGAAACGCGGCGCGCCGCCCCCGGGTGACCCGGGAACGGCGCGCGCGTGCTGTTGGTACTCACAGCTGTTGTGCCACCGATCGTCAGTGGTCGGCGTTCTGCGGCGGCAGAGCGGCGATGAACGGGTGGTCACGCTCGATCAGACCGAGCTTGGAGGCGCCGCCGGGGGAACCCAGGTCGTCGAAGAACTCGACGTTCGCCTTGTAGTAGTCCTTCCACTCCTCCGGAGTGTCGTCCTCGTAGAAGATCGCCTCGACCGGGCAGACCGGCTCGCACGCGCCACAGTCGACACACTCATCCGGGTGGATGTAGAGCGATCGCTCGCCCTCGTAGATGCAGTCAACCGGGCACTCTTCGATGCACGCCTTGTCCTTCACGTCGACACAAGGCTGCGCGATGACGTAGGTCACGCTGTCGTTCCTCCTCGGAAGGGCCTGGTGGCCCGTTCTGTTCTGCTGCCGTGCGCGGTGAGCGCGGCGTCGTCGATGCCCGCCCCTAGTATCGCGGGTCGGAGACCGCAAATGCACAGGAGGTGGCCAGATGGCGACGCACGACCCGGTCGGCGACCGTCCGGAAGTCCGGATAGACCGCTCTGACGTGGGACGACGCGTGTCCGTCCGCCGCCTCGCGGAGTTCGTGGACGACCGGCCGGTGTTCCGGGATTCGATCGGCGTGCTCACATCGTGGGACGATCATGGGTTGACGATCGCCCCTCGAACCGGCGATCCGGTGTTCTTGCCGGAGAAGCTGCTGGTCGCAGGCAAGACCGTGCCGCCGTTCCCGGCCCGGCGCGTCCCGTTGCCGGTCACCGAGCCGGTCGAACTGCAGCGGATCGCGGGCCGCGGCTGGCCGGCCGTCGAGCAGGAGCCGCTCGGCGAGTGGACGCTGCGCGCCGCGGCCGGGTTCACCCGGCGGGCCAACTCCGTCCAGGCGCTCGGGGACCCGGGACTGCCGCTGCCCCGGGCGCTGGCGGCCGTCCGCGCCTGGTTCGCGGCGCGCGGACTGCCCGCGTACGTCGAGGTGATCTCCCCCGGCTCGCCCCCGGCGCTGGTCGCCGAACTCGACCGGCTCGGCGCCGGGTACGCGCCCACCCTGGTCCGCACCGCCCCGCTGGCCGGGCTCGCCCGG
>NZ_LFVW01000993.1:0-2598 GCF_001182915.1 Kitasatospora sp. MY 5-36 | reverse complement strand
CGGGCTGCTGGGTCGGCAGGCCGAGGACCCGGACGGGCCGTCCGTCGGCCGGGCCGGTCGGAGCCGGCGCGGGGAGCGGACCGGAGGCCGGGCGGGGAGCGGGTACCTGGGCGGGCGCCTGGGCGGGTATCGGTCGGCCGGGTATCGGCCCGGCCGCCCACAGCTGCTGCTGGGCCCGGGTCCACTCCCGCCGCTGGCGCTCGGTGAGCACCGCGCCCAGGTACGCCGCCGGGTGCAGCCCCGGTGCGATCGGGTGGCCGATCAGGGCGGACAGGTCCTCGGCCAGCCGGGTGGACATCCGGTGCATCACCGCCGGGTCCAACTGGCTCGTCCGGCCGAGCAGTTGGCGGACGGCCAGCCAGAGCGGCTCCGGTACCGCGGACAGGTCCATCGCGACCAGCTCGTGGCCCATCGACTGGAGCAGGTGCGGGTGCACCGGCGGCAGCGGGGTGGCGGAGCCGCCCGCACCCGGGGTGCGCTCGCGGACGACCACCGTCCCGGCGAAGATGTCGCCGAGCCGCTTGCCGTCCGAGTGCACCGCCGAGGTGATCACGGCCGGGGCGCCGGTCAGCACGATCATCTCGAAGAAGCCGACCAGCCCGCGCACCAGCGAGTGCCGGAAGCGCACCGGCCCGCCGTCGGTGCGCACCACCCGCAGGCCGAGCGCGGCCTTGCCGAGCGAGCGGCCACGGGTGAGGGTCTCGACCATCACGGGCACGGCGACCAGGAAGAACACCATCAGGCCGATCATCGTGGCGGCCAGGGCCGCGCCGTCGAGCCCGATCAGCGCGAGGCTCAGCAGCAGCGTGAACACCAGCAGGGCGGCGAACTCCACCAGCAGGTCGATCACGATCGCCAGGGCCCTGCTCGGAAGCTTCGCCGTCTGCAGGCCGAGGACGACCGCCTCACCCGTCACCAGGTCGCTCAAGACACCTGTCCGTTCACGTTCTTGGAGCCGGTACGGCTCGCCCATGGGGATCCGGCGCCTGGGAGGGCGGCGGTGCCGGGGGAGGGAACCACCCCGGACCGGCTCCCCGTGACGCGCTCTCCGCAGTCTGATCCGCAGCCGCAAACATACGGGGCCCGGTGGGCGCACGGGAAGTGAGATCCCGACGGCCGGGGCGGCGGCCGCTGCTGGCATGCTGGGCCGCGCGTGTCCGCCCGGACCCGCCAGCCCGGACCCGCCCGCCCGCGGACCCGCCCGCGCACGCACGTCCGCGCCCGCCGCCGATCTATGGAGCCGCCGAAATGGACCTGGACGTCTTCGTCGCCACCCACCAGGGGGAGTGGGCCCGACTGGACGCCCTCGCCCGCCGGCGCCGGCTCGGCGGGGAGGAGGCCGACGAGCTGGTCACGCTCTACCAGCGCGCCACCGGACACCTCGCCAAGGTCCAGGCCGCCGCGCCGGACCCGGCCCTGGTGAGCCGGCTGACCGGCCTGGTCTCCCGCGCCCGCAGCGCGGTCACCGGCGCCCGGACCAACGGCTGGCAGGACGTCGCCCGCTACTACACGGTGAGCTTCCCGGCCGCGCTCTACCGCTCGCGCCGCTGGTGGGTGCCGGTGGCGGTGGTCTCGATGGTCGCCACCGCACTGCTCGCCTGGTGGATGGCCACCCACCCCGAGGTCCGCAACAGCCTGGTCGCGCCCGAACACCTCCAGGAGCTGACCCGCCCCGGCGGCCAGTACGAGACGTACTACTCGGACCGGCCGGCCAGCTCCTTCGCGGCACAGGTCTGGACGAACAACGCCTGGATCGCCGTGCAGTGCCTGCTGTTCGGGATCGCGTTGGGCATTCCGGTGCTCTACGTGATGTGGACCAACGTGCTCAACCTCGGCATCGGCGTCGGGCTGATGGCCTCCGCCGGTCGCCTCGACGTCTTCCTCGGCCTGCTCATCCCGCACGGCCTGCTGGAGCTGACCGCGGTCTTCGTGGCCGGCGGCCTCGGGCTGCGCCTCGGCTGGACCGTCATCGACCCCGGCCCGCGCACCCGCTCGGTGGCCCTGGCGGAACAGGGCCGCGCGATCATCGGCATGTCGATCGGCCTGGCGACGGTCCTGGCGGTCTCCGGCGTCCTCGAAGCCTTCGTGACCCCGTCCGGCCTGCCGACCTGGGCCCGCATCTCCATCGGTGTGCTGGCCGAGGCGGCCTTCCTCCTCTATGCCCTGGTGCTGGGCCGGCGGGCCGCCGGGGACGGGGAGTTCGGCGATCTGGACGCGGCCGACCGGGCGGACCTCCAGCCCGTCGCGGCCTGAGCCGATGTGATCGACAGGTCTCTGACCTGCTAGTCTTCTACTCGTCCGGCCAAAACCATTGACGTGGTGAGGGTGGGCTAGTAGGTTTGAACGGTTGGGACTGACTGGACAACGGTCGATCCCGGGCGTTAGTGTCTACGACACCGCCGAATCGAGGCGAGCGTGTTCCACGGAATACGCGTCCTCTGACGAAGCAAAATCCCACGGACGGATCACTCCGAAAGCCTTGATAGGCTTCGGAACGAAGTTCGCAGGAAATCCCCCCAGTGGGAATCGGATGAATGAAGCGCCGGTAAACGGAGCGGAAAACGTCTGGTAAGCTGGAAACACGAAAGAACGAAGCCC
>NZ_LFVW01000992.1:0-2613 GCF_001182915.1 Kitasatospora sp. MY 5-36 | reverse complement strand
GGCCGCGGGCCGGGGTCCGGCCGGGGGCGGGAAGTCCGCCGCGCTGCCCGGGGCGGTGGTGAGCCGCAGCGCCAGGGCCGGGTCGTGGCTGAGGATCGCGCGCTGGAGGCGTCGCAGGTCGCGGCCGGGCTCCAGGCCGAAGCGGTCGGCGAGCAGGTCCCGGGTGCGCCGGTAGCGGTCCAGCGCCTCGGACTGGCGCCCGCAGTTGTAGAGGACGACCATCAGCTGGGCGACCAGGCGTTCCCGGGTCGGCTCGGCCTCCAGCATGGACTCCAGTTCGCCGATCAGCTCGCGGTCCCGCCCCATCGCCAACTCGGCCTGGATGCAGTCCTCGTGGACGGCGAGCCGGGTGCCCTGGAGGGCGGCCAGCTCGGGCCAGGTGAGCCCGGCGTCGCTCACGTCGGCGAGCACCGGACCGCGCCACAGGCCGAGGGCGCGGCGCAGCAGTTCCGAGGCCCGCGTCCAGTCGCCGGCCGCCAGTCGGGCCCGGCCCAATGTGACAAGCTCATGAAATTCCGTGAGATCGAGCTGTTCAGGCTCGATTCTGAGCACGTATCCGGGCACAGTGGTATTCAGCGCGGGTTTCCCGTCCGCCGGCTCCCCGACCGCCTGGAATGCGCGGCGCAGCCCGGCCACCGAGTTCTGCACCATTTTCCGCGCCGTGGACGGACGGTCATCGCCCCAGAGTGCGGCGACTATCTCGTTGATACCCACCACGCTATTCGCACGGAGCAGCAGAACACCGAGCAGGGCCCTCTGCTGCAGGCCGCGAATGGGCACGTCGGTGCCGTCGGAGAGCACTTCAAGCGGCCCCAGAACGTTGAATCGCACCCCTACCCCCTTGATTCCCTGCGATTCCGGAGAAAGCCATTCCGGAGAATGTGCCCGATGGTACATCAGATCGGTCCGGGGCCTTCCGTTGACCGCACGTCGACTTCGATCTACGCTATCGATGGCGACCCCCCTGCCGGTATTCCCCGAGGCAAATTCGCCGCCGCCGACCGGCCGGGCTGATTCGACGTCGCGGTGATCGGGCAGGCGTGCGGGCCGAGGGGGCGTCGCAACGGCGCCGGCCTGCTGGACCGGCCGGCGTCACCGGTGGATCCCCGTGGTCCGCGTGATCCCCGTGGACCGCGTGATCCGCATGGTCGAGACCCCGGCTCCGTTCCGTCCGCGACACCGCCTTCCGCCAGGACGCCCCCGAGATCAGCACCGGCCACGGGCCCGGGAACACGGCGACCCCGCGCGACCTCGCGATCAACGCCCTCCGCGATCACCGCCGCACCGGCATCGAGGCCGGCCTCCGCCATGCCTCCAGCCGCCCACTCGGCCTCCTCCACGCCCCTGAGCAGGGACGATGAAAGACCGTCAGGACCCTGGACCAGTCCTGCCCACCCGGCCGCCCCGGCGGCAGTGGCCCGCCCATGAGCGATCAGTTCCCGGGCGATGGGCGGGGTGTCCCCATGATGGGTTCGACCGGGAGCGGGTGGCCGTCGCCACCGCCCCGGGGGAGCCGCCGGGGACCGGCGGCCGGACGCCTACAAGAGACGAGGTCGGGGGTACCCGGTGCCTTCCCTGCTGGAACGTGACGCGCACATCGACAGACTCGACCACCTGCTCGCCGAATGTCTCGGCCGCGCGGGCCGGGTGGCACTGGTCGACGGACCCCTCGGCAGCGGCAAGAGCGAGCTGCTGCGGGTGTTCACCGCCCGGGCCGCCGAGCGCGGAGTCCTGGTCGTGGGCGCGGGCTGTTCCGCCCAGGAGCGGGACCTGCCCTTCGGGATCGCCGACCGGATCGCCCACTCCCCCGGCTGGCCCGCCGGGCACGCCGAGCGGCTGGCCGCGCTGGCCGACCCGGCCGTCCTCGCCGACCCGGCCGGGAGTGCCGACGGCACCGCCCTCAACGGCAGCACCCTCAACGGCAGCAGCGCGGTCGGCGACCCGGTCGGCCCGCCGTCGCCGGCGCTGCTGCGCGCCTGCCGCGACCTGACCACCGCCCTGCTCGCGGCCGCCGCCGACACCCCGGTGCTGCTCTGCGTCGAGGACATCGGCCACGCCGACGAGGCGTCCCTGCACTTCCTGCGCCACCTCGTCCGCCACCTGCCGCAGAGCCGGGTGCTGCTGGTCCTCACCGACGGCAGCACCCCGTGGCCCGCGCGGCGCCGGCTGCACGCCGAACTGCTGCGCCACCCGCACGCGCACCGCCTCGCACTGGCCCCGCTGTCCCGGGCCGGCGCGCTGCGCCTGGTCACCGAGGGCCTGGGCGAGGAGGACGCCCGGCACCGCGGCCCCGGCCTGGTGGACGTGGCCGGCGGCAACCCGCTGCTGCTGCACGCCCTCGTCGAGGAGCACCTCGACCGCGCCGACGAGCCCGAACCGCGCTACGGCCCGGCCCTGCTGAGCTGCCTCCACCGGGCCGGCCCCGGCGTGCTGCGGGTCGTCCAGGCCCAGGCCGTGCTCGGCGAGGAGGCCCCGGCCGAGGACGTGGCCCGGCTGCTGGGCGAGCGGGAGAGCGCCGACGCGGTCGCCCGGACCCGCGCCACGCTCACCGCCGCCGGACTGCTGGACGGCGAGGGACGGCTGCGCACCGCGGCCGCCCGCGCCGCCGTCCTG
>NZ_LFVW01000991.1:0-2614 GCF_001182915.1 Kitasatospora sp. MY 5-36 | reverse complement strand
GTCCGTCGTGGTCCTCGCCCTCGCCCGGCCCTGCGCTGTGCCCGCCCGGCGGCGGGGCCGGCTGCGCGACCGCACCACCCGAGGTCAGGACCGTACCGACGACCAGGAGCGCCGCTCCGAACAGCCCCGCGGCCGTCCCCCCGCGGCGGCCCGCCGCCCCTCCCCCTGTGCCCACCGACCGGCCCCTTTCCCGAGCACCCGCTCCCGTAGGAGACACTTGGATTCTGTCAGTCCCTACCTTGGAGGAACCGTTGGAGTTCGACGTCCTTATCGAAATCCCGAAGGGCTCTCGTAACAAGTACGAGGTCGACCACGAGACCGGCCGTCTGCGGCTCGACCGGATGCTCTTCACCTCGACCCGCTACCCGGCCGACTACGGCTACGTCGAGGGCACGCTCGGCGAGGACGGCGACCCGCTGGACGCCCTGGTCATCCTGGACGAGCCGACCTTCCCGGGCTGCCTCATCAAGTGCCGCGCCATCGGCATGTTCCAGATGACCGACGAGGCCGGCGGCGACGACAAGCTGCTCTGCGTCCCGGCGACGGACCCGCGCTGGGAGCACCTGCGCGACATCCACCACGTGTCGGAGTTCGACCGCCTGGAGATCCAGCACTTCTTCGAGGTCTACAAGGACCTGGAGCCGGGCAAGTCCGTCGAGGGCGCCAACTGGGTCGGCCGCGCCGAGGCCGAGGCCGAGGTCACCGCTTCGATCAAGCGTCTGGCGGAGCAGGGCGGCCACTGAGCCGTCGTTCCGATCCCACTCGGCCGGGGACGGTCGGAGGCAGGTCGGGACAGCCCGGGGCCGGGGTTCGCGGATTCGTCCGCGGACCCCGGCCTCTGTCGTGTCCGGGGACGGGACGTCTTGCCGACAGCCTGTCGGCAAGACGTGAGGTTAGGTTAGGCTAACCACACATTCAGCCGATTCCCACCGGCCGATCCCGGACCCTGGAGGCCGCATGCCCACGCCCGCGCCCGCCCCGTTCTCCACCGTGCTCCGCACCGCCAGCAGCGAGGAGCACGAGGCCGCCGAACAGTCCTCGTTCATGAGCCGGCTGCTGGGCGGCGGTCTCGGGATCGAGGCGTACGCCGACCTCACCGGCCAGCTCTGGTACGTCTACCGGGCCCTGGAGGACCGGGCCGAGCAGCTCGCGGAGCACCCGCTGGCGGGCCCCTTCATCGACCGGTCGCTGCTGCGCACCGCCGCCATCGAGCGCGACCTGGCGCACCTGCGCGGGCCCGACTGGCGGGACGGCCTGGCCCCGCTGCCGGCCACCGCCGCGTACGTCGCCCGGCTGGAGGAGCTGGCCGCCGAGTGGCCGGCCGGGTACCTCGCGCACCACTACACCCGCTACCTGGGCGACCTGTCGGGCGGTCAGATCATCCGGGGCATAGCGGAGAAGACCTGGGGCTTCGAGCGCAAGGGCGACGGCGTGCGGTTCTACGTCTTCGAGGAGGTCGACAACCCGGCCGCCTTCAAGCGCGAGTACCGGGCGAAGCTGGACGCGGCCGGGGAGGCGATGGACGAGGTCGAGCGGCGCCGGGTGGTCGAGGAGTGCAAGCGGGCCTTCGTGCTCAACGGGGCGGTCTTCCGCGACCTGGACACGCGCTACCCGCTGAGTGCGTAAACGTTCCTCCTTACCCCGGTCACGGGAAACGGCCCCGGCGAGCGTTTGCTCGCCGGGGCCGTTTCGGCACTCCGTCCGGGCGTCAGGCCTGGACCGCGCCACGGCGGTTGCGCACCAGGACGGTGGCGCTGCCGCCGACCAGCAGCAGACCGGCCGCGGTGGCCAGCAGCGGGACCACCGGGGTGTCCGCGCCGGTGGCGGCCAGCGAGCCGCCGCCCGTACCGCTCAGGCCGCCGGTGGTCAGCGAGGCCCCACCGGAGGTACCGGTGCCGGTGCCCTGGCCGCCGCCGGCCGCGGAACCGCCGCCGGCGCTGCCGTTGCCGGAGGAGCCGGCCGGCGGCAGCTTGGCGTCCTTGTCGAAGGCGAGGGTGGCGCTGACCGGGTCCAGGGCCGTACCGGCCGGGTAGTTGGAGAAGGCCGGCACCCCCTCGGCGGTGAGCGTGGCCGGAACGCCGGAGAGCGTCACCACGCCGCCGACCGGCTTCAGGGCGGCGGCCGGGACGTCCAGCCGGGCGATCCTGACACCGCTCAGCGAGGTCGAACCGCCGTCCTGGGAGTTGCCGTTGACGTCGGCGGTCAGGAAGGCGCCGTCCCGGTCGATGGTCAGGCCCAGCTTGGAGAGCGTGGTGTCCAGCGCCCAGCCGTCCTTGCCGGGGTGGCCGAGGAAGCGGACCGAGCCGTTGAAGGCGGCGCTCAGGGAGTGGTCGGTGGTGTTGTAGGCACCGGTGGCACCGCCGAAGCGGTAGTCGGCCGCGCCGCCGCCGAACTCGACCTTCCCGGCGGCCATCGGGGACTCCAGGTACGTGCGGAAGCTCTCCTTGACCTTCCAGTCCAGCGTCCCGTTCACCACCGGCAGGGTGGCCGGGGCCGTGCCGGGGCCCCCGCTCGCGGACGGGGAGGCGGTGGCGCCGGGCGCCTGGGTGGCCGACGGCGAGGAGCCGGCCGAGGGGGTGCCGGACGACGGGGCCGCGGTCGGCGTGCCGGTGGC
>NZ_LFVW01000990.1:0-2649 GCF_001182915.1 Kitasatospora sp. MY 5-36 | reverse complement strand
CGGGCGCGGTGGTGGCCGGCCGCCCGGCCGTCGGCGCGGCACCGGAGGGTGAGGCACCGGACGGTACGGAGCCGGACGGTGCGGAGGCCGGACGCGCGGCGGCGGGCCGGGTCCGCTCGCGCACCAGCGAGGCGGCCGCGGCGACCAGCGACATCGCGATCGCCAGCCAGAACACCACCACCAGCCCGTCGTGGAAGGGCCCCGAGATCAGCTGGGGGAAGAACTCCCGACCGGTCAGCGTCCGGACGTTGTCCGCCGGCAGCTGCCCGAGCACCTGCGGGCCCAGCAGCTGCTGGATCGGGTTGTACCCGAGGAAGGCGGCGAACAGGGTGCCCACCGGCGGCAGCGAGGCGATGGCGTGCGCGTCGGCGGCGGGCACGCCCTGGGCGGTCAGCCCGGCGGTGAGCGTGTGCGGCAGCGAGCCCGCCAGGCCGGCCACCATCAGGGAGAAGAAGACGCCGATCGACAGCACCATGCCGGCGTTCTGGAAGGTGGCCCGCATGCCGGAGGCCGCGCCGCGGGCGGCGGCCGGCACGCTGGACATGATCAGCGAGGTGTTGGGGGCGGCGAACAGGCCGCCGCCCAGGCCGTTGACGAACACCAGCAGGGCGAACCACGGGTAGCCGAAGTCGGTGGGCAGCAGGAGCAGCCCGGCGAAGGACAGCGCCATCACCACCAGTCCGCCGGCGGCGAAGAGCCGGGCCCCGGCGCGGTCGGACAGGTAGCCGGCGACCGGTCCGGCGGCCAGGAAGCCGACGGTCAGCGGGACGAGGTAGATCCCGGCCCACAGCGGGGTGTCGGCGTAGTCGTAGCCGTGCAGCGGCAGCCAGATGCCCTGCAGCCAGATGATCAGCATGAACTGCAGCCCGCCGCGGGCGATCGAGCCCAGCAGGGTGGCCGCGTTGCCGCCCGCGAAGACCGGGTCGCGGAAGAGCGAGAGCGGGAACATCGGCTCGGCGGTGCGGGACTCGACCAGGCAGAAGACGGCGAGCAGGGCCACCCCGCCGAACAGTCCGGCCAGCACCCAGGGGTTGGTCCAGCCCATGGTGTGGCCGCCGTACGGCTGGATGCCGTAGGTGATCGCGGCGAGCAGGGCGGTCAGGCCGACGCCGAAGGTGATGTTGCCCCACCAGTCGATCCGGGCGGGCTTGCGCACCCCGGTCTCGCGCAGCGACCGGTAGGCCCAGACCGTGCCGAGGATGCCGATCGGCACATTGACCCAGAAGATCGACCGCCAGTTCCACTCGGCCAGCAGCCCGCCCAGGACCAGGCCGATGAAGGACCCGGCGATGCCCGCGACGATGTTCACCCCCAGGGCCGTGCCGCGCTGGCGGGCCGGGAAGGCGTCGGTGATGATCGCCGCCGAGTTGGCCATCAGCATCGACCCGCCGACCGCCTGCACGACCCGCCAGCCGGTCAGCCACAGGGCCCCGGGCCCGCCGTGCAGCGGGTCGAGGGAGAGCGCCACCGAGGTGAGGGTGAAGATCAGGAAGCCCGCGTTGTAGATCCGCACCCGGCCGTGGATGTCGCCCAGTCTGCCGAGGGTGACCACCAGCACGGCGGTGACCAGCATGTAGCCCATCAGCATCCACAGCAGGTAGCTGACGTTGCCGGGGCGGAGCGGGTCCAGGCCGATGCCGTTGAAGATCGCGGGCAGCGAGATCAGCACGATCGAGGCGTTGACGGTGGCGATCAGGGTGCCGAGCGTGGTGTTGGACAGCGCCACCCACTTGTACCGGGGGTGCTCCGGTGCCACACCGTGGCCGGCCGGGTGCGGCCGCCCCGTCCTGCCGCCGTCGGAGAGTCGTGTCGCCACCGCTGCCTCCTGCTGGCCGGCCGGCGGGTCGGCGTGGGGAATTCGATAGCTTCCGCCAACTAACGATAGTCCGGCGGATGTTCGACCGGTAGACCCGGCCGGGGCACGGGGAGCGCGGGGGAGTGCCCGGGGCGCGCCGCCCGTCCGCCCTCCGTCGCCCCTCAGCCCTCGACGGACCGGGAGGGTCCCCGGCGGCCGCCCCGGTCCAGCAGTCGGACGGCGAGCGCGGCCAGCAGTGCCGCGGCCAGCGCGTACACCGGGAGCCAGAGCGTGGTGGTCGCGGACAGGCAGTCGGCGACGGCGTGCCGGGCCTGTTCGCCCTGGGCGGCGGCGAGCGCGGCGCCGTCCCGGGCGGCCAGGTCGCCGAGGGAGGCCTGGGCCTGCAGCCGGGCGTAGTCGCCCAGGCGGGGGCAGTCGCGGCGGGTGCCCGGCATCGGGAACAGCCAGGCCCAGCGCTGCATCGCCGGGGCCAGGGCGAGGGCCACGCACAGTCCGATGACGAGCGTGTAGGCGGCCAGGCTCCGGGCGTAGCCGGACCCGGCGTCGGTCGCGCGGGCCGGCGGGCGGGTGGAGGAGAGGACCACCGCGAGGAGGGTCAGCCCGAGGTAGGTGGAGAACCACTGCCAGGAGCCGGAGGAGAGCGAGAAGGCGAGGACGGCGGCCAGCGCGGTGCCCAGGACCCCGGCCCGCGAGGTCACCCCCGGGGCGGGGGCGGGGGCGGGCCCGGGGGCGGCTCGGTGGCTGCGGTCGTCCATGCGCTCTCTCCCCTGGCCGGCGGCGGGCCACCAGTCTCCGGGCGGCGCCGTACCGGGGCGCTCGCACCATGCCGGTCC
>NZ_LFVW01000989.1:0-2667 GCF_001182915.1 Kitasatospora sp. MY 5-36 | reverse complement strand
CCCGGTGCCCGACGAGCGCCGCGCCCGCCACCGCGCTCCCGCCCCCGAAAGCTCTACCCTTGCCGGGTGGCACCAGCAGAAACGTCCAAGAAGAAGTCCAAGGCGAAGCCCAAGGCCTCCCCCGCCCCCGTCGACCTCGCGATGCCGAGCCTGCGCCGCGAGATCCCGCGCGACGAGGTCCCGCTGGACTTCGCCCGCGCCTGGGTCGAGTTCGCCGACCCCGCCGACGAGGAGCAGGTCTTCCGCTGCGACCTCACCTGGCTGACCTCCCGCTGGTCCTGCGTCTTCGGCCAGGGCTGCCACGGCATCCGCGAGGGCCGCGGCGAGTCGGACGGCTGCTGCACGCTGGGCGCGCACTACTCGGACGAGGACGACGAGAAGCGCGTCCTGGGGCACGCGACCCGGCTGACCCCCGAGCTGTGGGAGAACTTCGCCGAGGGCACCGACGCCAAGGGCCGGATCGTCTCCGACGGCGGCATCACCATGCTGGACGAGGACGGCGACCGCCAGACCCGCCGGGTCGGCGGCGCGTGCATCTTCGTGAACAGCCCGGACTTCGCGGGCGGCGCCGGCTGCGCCCTGCACGCGCTCGCCCTCAAGGAGGGCCGCGAGCCGCTGGAGACCAAGCCGGACGTCTGCTGGCAGCTGCCGATCCGCCGCACCTACGACTGGATCGACCGCCCCGACGACACCCGCTACCTCCAGGTCACGATCGGCGAGTACGACCGCCGCGGCTGGGGCCCGGGCGGCCACGACCTGCACTGGTGGTGCACCGGCGCACCGGCGGCCCACCAGGGCGCGGACGCGGTGTACGTCAGCTACCGCCCCGAGCTCACCGAGCTGATGGGCCGGAAGGGGTACGAGGTGCTGGCCCGGCTGTGCGAGGAGCGGATCGCCACCAAGGGCGACCGCAAGGTGGCCCCGCACCCGGCGGACCCGGTCAGGAAGTCCAAGAAGGACTGACCCGCCCCCCTGGTGCCCGCCCCCGGTGCCCGCCCCACGCGGCGGCACCGGCCCACCCACCGGCGCCGGCCCCCGGCACCGGCCTACTTGTCGATGTCCCCGACCACGAAGAACATCGACCCCAGGATCGCCACCATGTCCGCGACCAGCGTCCCCGGCAGCAGCTCGGTGAGCGCCTGGATGTTGTTGAAGGACGCCGAGCGCAGCTTGAGCCGCCACGGCGTCTTGTCGCCGCGCGAGACCAGGTAGTAGCCGTTGATCCCGAGCGGGTTCTCGGTCCACGCGTAGGTGCTGCCCTCGGGTGCCTTGAGCACCTTGGGCAGCCGCTGGTTGACCGGGCCGGGCGGCAGCGTGGCGAGCTTGTCGAGGCAGGCGTCGGCGAGGTCGAGCGCGTTGAGGGTCTGTTCCAGCAGGCACTCGAAGCGGGCCAGGCAGTCGCCCTCCTCACGGGTGACCACGGTGAGCACCTGCCGCAGCTCCTCGGAGCCGTACGCCAGGTACGGCTCGTCGCGGCGCAGGTCGAGGTCGAGGCCGCTGGCCCGGGCGATGGGGCCGCTGACGCCGTACGCCTCGGCCTGCGCCCGGGTGAGGACGCCGACCCCGGCGGTGCGGGCGCGGAAGATCTCGTTGCCGAGGACGAGGTCCTCGAAGACGGGCAGCTGCGAGCGCACGGTGGCGACGGCGGTGCGGACCCGGCCGAGCCAGCCGGCCGGCAGGTCCTCCTTGAGGCCGCCGACCCGGTTGAACATGTAGTGCATCCGGCCGCCGGAGGCCTCCTCCAGCACGTGCTGGAGGTCCTCGCGGCCGTTGAAGGCGTGGAAGACCGGGGTGATCCCGCCGAGCTCCAGGGGGTACGAGCCGAGGAACATCAGGTGGTTGAGCACCCGGTTGAGTTCGGCGAGCAGGGTGCGGATCCAGACCGCCCGCTCCGGGACCTCCATGCCGAGCATCCGCTCGACGGCCATGACGACGCCGAGTTCGTTGGAGAAGGCGGAGAGCCAGTCGTGCCGGTTGGCCAGCATGATGATCTGCCGGTAGTCACGGGCCTCGAACAGCTTCTCCGCGCCCCGGTGCATGTAGCCGATCACCGGCTCGGCGCTGACGATCCGCTCGCCGTCCAGCACCAGCTTCAGGCGCAGCACGCCGTGGGTGGCCGGGTGCTGCGGGCCGATGTTGAGCACCATGTCGGTGGTGCCCGCCGCGCCGGTGAAGTTCTCGGCTCCCGCCCCGATGCCGACCGTGGTCTCCCTCATGCCCCCAGAGTCTGCCATCCCGGCAGGCCCGCCAAGCTCACCGGTTCCGTCATGCGGACGGCCTGCACCAGCCACCCGAAGGCGCCCAGCCCGCCCGGGTCGGTCAGCTCGGCCCCCTCCCCCGCCCCGCTGAGCGCCCGCAGGTAGCCGACGGGGTCGCTGGTGGCCAGCGCGAGCGCCGGGCGCCCGCCGCTCACGCCGAGCGCCCGCAGCGCCTCCCGCTGCGTTGTCCACAGGCTGTGGAGACCGGGCACGGCGACGGAGTCCAGCGCGACGTGCGCGGTGACGTCGCAGGAGCCGTCCGGCACCGGCGCCACCTCCCGGCCGTCCCGGAAACCGGCGTACGTGCCGAACGGCGGCCGCCGCCCGGCGGTGTGCCCGTAGTCGACGGCGACGGCCAGGCCGCGCTCCAGCCCGGCCACCGCCCGCGCCCAGGCGGCGTCCCGGGGGC
>NZ_LFVW01000098.1:0-11489 GCF_001182915.1 Kitasatospora sp. MY 5-36 | reverse complement strand
CGGGGCCCGCGCGACGTCCGGGCCCTGCCCGGCGCCGGGTGCCTGCCCGAAGGCGAAGAGGCCGATCTCGTTCCCGCCCGGCCCGGCGGGCGGGACCGGCGGCAGCACGGTGGTGGCGTACGCGTCCCCGTGGCCGCCGGGGTGGGCCTCGGGGTAGGCGCCGGGGTAGCCGTCGGCGGCGGGGCCGAACGGGTCCTGCCCGGGGCCGGCCGGGGCCTGTCCCGACCCGAAGGGGGCCTGCGCCGACCCGAAGGGGTCCTGTCCCGGGGCGACGGGCGGCAGCACCGTGGTGGCGTACGCGTCCGCGTCCGGTCCGAGCGGGGGAGCGGCCGGCTGCCCGGGGGCGGGCTGCCCCGGGGGGACCGGCGGCAGCACCGTGGTCGCGAACGGGTCCACCACCGGCGCGTTCGGGTGGCTCTCGTCGGCCACCTGGTCGGCGGTCTGCGGAACGTACGGGCGGACCAGCGGCGGGCCCTCGACGTGCGGCAGGACGGCGGTCTCGGTGAGGCTCGGGTCCGGGACGCAGCCGCACCCGGTGGAGCGTGCGGTGCCGCACGTCGGGCAGTGCTGGTCCGGCATCGGCCGGTCCTCCTCGGTTTCGCGTCGACTTCGCGGTCGGTCGTCGGTCAGTCGTCGTTCGTTCGTTCAGTCGGTCGATCGTCCGGTGCGCGTTCGGCGCGTGTTCCCGGCGGATCCGGGCGCACGATCGGGCCTGATTATGCAGGACCGTCCGAAGGGGGGACAGGGGCGTCCGTCCCCCGGCGGGGGTGTTGTGCCGGTTGGTGCGGGTTGGCTCCTCCGAGAACGCCCGGAGCGCGGCGGTTGTCCCCGGCGCTTACGCTCGGCTCAACCCGGTGGAACATACCGGGACGAAACCGACCAGCGCGGTGAGCTGGGAGTGATCATCCGCACGGCCCGGCCGACGGGCCCGGGACCCCATGGAGACGCCATGCCCACGGAGACGCCGTGATGCCCGGGGAGACGCTGTGACGCCCCGCGCGGACGCCGTGACGCCCGCGGGGACCCGATGACGGAGCCGCGCACCGCGTCCGGCCGGAGCCCGGCGGGCGAGCCCGGCCCGCCGGCGGTCACCGTCCCCAACCTCTGGGTGCCGATCGGCGCCCTGCTGCTGGCGATGCTGCTCGCGGCCCTCGACCAGACCATCGTCTCCACCGCGCTGCCGACCATCGTCAGCGACCTCGGCGGCCTCGACCACCTCTCCTGGGTGGTCACCGCCTACCTGCTGGCCTCCACCGCCGCGACCCCGCTGTGGGGCAAGCTCGGCGACATGTACGGCCGGAAGCGCTTCTTCCAGGCCTCCATCGTGATCTTCCTGCTCGGCTCGGTGCTGTGCGGGATCGCCCAGAACATGGGCGAGCTGATCGCCTTCCGCGCCCTCCAGGGCCTGGGCGGCGGCGGGCTGATGGTGCTCTCCCAGGCGATCGTCGGCGACCTCGTCGCGCCCCGGGACCGCGGCCGCTACCAGGGCCTCTTCGGCGCCGTCTTCGGCGTCACCAGCGTGCTCGGTCCGCTGCTCGGCGGGGTGTTCGTCGACCACCTCAGCTGGCGCTGGGTGTTCTACATCAACCTGCCGATCGGCATCGTCGCCCTGGTGGTGATCGCCGCGGTGCTGCACGGGATGGAGGTCCGGCGCGAGCACCGGATCGACTACCTGGGCACCGTCCTGATCGCCGCCGTCGCCACCTGCCTGGTGCTGATGACCTCGCTCGGCGGGACCACCTGGGCCTGGACGTCCTGGCAGGTCGTCGGCCTCGGCGTGCTCGGGCTGGTGCTGCTGCTCGCCTTCGTCCAGGTCGAGCGGACGGCCGTGGAGCCGGTGCTGCCGCTGCGGCTGTTCCGCTCGCGGACGTTCAGCCTGGTCGCGGTGATCTCCTTCGTGGTCGGCTTCGCGATGTTCGGCGCGCTGACCTACCTGCCGACCTTCCTCCAGGTGGTCCAGCAGGTCTCGCCCACCATGTCCGGCATCCACATGCTGCCGATGGTGCTCGGCATGCTGCTCACCTCGATCGGCTCCGGCCAGATCGTCGCCCGTACCGGCCACTACCGGATCTTCCCGATCGCCGGGACGGCCGTGACGACCATCGGGCTGCTGCTGCTCTCCCGGCTGGACGAGCACAGCAGCACCGCCGAGATGAGCTTCTACTTCCTGGTCTTCGGCCTCGGGCTGGGACTGGTGATGCAGGTGCTGGTGCTGATCGTGCAGAACTCGGTCGGCTACGAGGACCTCGGCGTGGCCACCGCGGGCGCCACCTTCTTCCGCTCCATCGGGGCCTCCTTCGGCGTCTCCATCTTCGGGACGGTCTTCGCGAGCGGACTGCGCAGCCGGCTCGCCGACGCCCTGGCGGGGGTGCCGCTGCCGCCCGGCTTCCGACCGGAGGTCATCACCTCCGACCCGCGCGTCATCCCCCGGCTGCCGGCCGCCGTCCAGCCGGGCGTCTACCACGCGTACGCCGAGTCGATCACCCGCGTGTTCCTGTACGCGGTGCCGGTCGCGGTGGTCGCCTTCGTGCTGTCGCTGTTCCTGCGCGAACAGAAGCTGCGCTCCACCGTCACCGCTCCGGACCTCAGCGAGTCCATCGGGGTCAACCCGGTCGAGCGGACCTCGCTGGACGAGATCGCCCGCGCCCTGTCGGTGCTGAACAGCCGCGAGGCCCGGCGCGACCTCTTCCGGCGGATCACCGAGACCGCCGGGCTGGACCTGCGGCCCGCCTCCAGCTGGCTGCTCCTCCAGATGCACCAGCACGGCTCGGTCGAGCCGGCCGAACTGGCCGAGCGGCGGATCGTCCCGGTCTCGGTGATCGAGGAGGCCGTCCGGGAGGTGGAGGGCCGGGGGCTCGCGGCGAGGGCCGGCGGGCTGCCGCTGCGGCTCACCGAACCGGGGGAGGAGGCGGCGCTGCGGCTGGTCGCCGCCCGGCGCACCCAGCTCGCCGAACTGCTGGGGGACTGGGACGAGCAGCGGTACGCCGAGCTCGCCGGGGTCCTGAACCGGCTCAGCTCCTCGCTCTGCGCGGACCGGCGCGACCGTCCGGACCCGTCGGGGCCGCAGGGGCCGTACCGTGGGGAGGGACGGTCGTTCTGACCGTCCGTTCGTCCGTCGGCCCGTGGGGCGTGACCGGGGAAGGGGTGGTGCGGCGTGCCGCTCGAGATCGAGCGCAAGTTCCTGCTGGAGGCCTTCGAGCCGCCGGAGACGGCGGTGCGGCAGCACATCGAGCAGGGGTACATCGCGATCAAGGACGACGGGACGGAGGTGCGGCTGCGGCGGATCGGCGGCAGCTGCGTCCTCGGCGTCAAGCGCAAGGCGTCCGGGGCCGGTTCCCCGGTGCGGATCGAGGTGGAACGCGAGCTGGGGGAACAGGAGTTCACCGAACTCTGGCCGGCCACCGAGGGCGCGCGGCTGGTCAAGGAGCGCTACACCTTCGACGCGTCCGGCGTCACGGTCTACGCGGACGTCTACCAGGGGGAGTTGGCCGGACTGCGCACCGTCGAGGTCGAGTTCGGCTCGGAGGCCGAGGCGGCGGCGTTCTCGGCGCCGGAGTGGTTCGGCGCCGAGATCACCGGCGTGAAGGCGTACAAGAACCAGACCCTGGCGACCGGCGGTCTGCCCAACTCCTGAGACCGGTAACGGGGTTACGGTGCCCCGAACCAGCGCGGGGTGTCGAGGCGGAACGGGTCGCCGGGGGCGAGCAGGCGCAGGCCGTCCTCCAGTTGGCGCAGCTGCTCCTCGCCCAGGGCCGCCGACCATTCCTCGCGCAGCTCGTCGAAGATCCGGGCCGAGCGGAGCAGGCAGTCCACCCCGCGTGCGGTGAGCCGGACCAGCTTGCGCCGGGTGTCGGCCGGGTCGGCGGCCCGCTCGACGTAGCCGAGCTGCTCCAGGCCGTCGATGGTCTTGCCCGCGGCCTGCTTGGTGACGCCGAGGCGGCGGCCGAGCTCGGTGGCGGTGGTGCCGTGCGGTCCGATCGCCTGGAAGACGAAGCCGTGCATCGGGCGCAGGTCGGGGTGGCCTTCGCGGGCGATGCGCTCGTGCAGCTCGTCGATGATCGTCCGGAAGGCCAGCAGCAGGCGCAGCGGCAGCTCGAAGCCGGGCGGGGACGGTTCACTTGACACGATAGACAACCTCATTGACCATATAGACAACTTCATTGTCCATCTTAGGGGGTTCCCTCGCCATGCCCGTCATCCGCCGGACCGACGCCCGCCGCACCGAGACCCCGAACGCCGTCATGACCACCTACGCCTCGCCCACCCAGGGCGCCACCTCCCTCGCCGTCTGGCACGTCGACATGACCGCCGGCGCCCGGGGCCCGCTGCACGCCATGGACACCGAGCAGGTCTGGACACTCCTCACCGGCACCGCCCGGATCGACCTGGCGGGGGAGACCTTCACCCTCGCCGCCGGAGACACCGCCGCCCTCCCCGCCGACACCCTCCGGCAGATCGCCACCGACACCGGCTTCACCGCCGTCGTCGCCTCCCCGTCCCCCGCCCACGCCTACAACCCCGACGCCGTCACCCCGCCCGACGCCTGCGCCCTCGCCCCGCGCGACGACCAGCGCGTCCTCCCGCCGTGGATCGCCTGAGCCCGATGCCGACGGGGGTGGGGACGGGGACGGCCGAGGACTCGCCCCGGCCGTCCCCGCTCGACAGCCGCCGCTACCGCTGGCCCTCGATGTCGTCCTGCACGTCGTCCAGGTTCTGCTGACCCTGCTGCTGGGCCTGCGAGGCCTTCTGCTGGGCCTCGTCCTGTTGCGGTTGCCCGCTTCCGATGCGCTGCTTGGCCTCTTCCTCGGCCTGCTGGGCCTTGTCCCGGAACTTGTCGCCGATACCCATGACCGTTCCCCTGTCCCTCGGGTTCTGGGCTCTACCTCCAGGCTTCCACCCGGGCCCGGTCCCTGCACGTCGACGCCCCACTACCCGCCGTGACCGCCGGTGCCTCCGAACGGTCCGGCCGTGAGGTGTAGCAGACTGCTCCCCGTAAGCAGTCACCGGAGCAGAAGGAGTGCGCCATGTCCGTCGTCAAGATCAACGTCCTGACGGTGCCGACCGAGCAGCGCGAGGTGCTGGAGCAGCGCTTCGCCTCCCGGGCCGGCGCGGTGGAGAACTCGGACGGCTTCGAGTGGTTCGAGCTCCTCCGCCCCGTCGAGGGCACCGACCAGTACCTCGTCTACACCCGCTGGCGCAGCGAGGAGGACTTCAAGGCCTGGATGGAGGGCCCCATGAAGGCCGCCCACCAGAACGGCCCCGCCGGCGAGGCCCCCAAGCGCCCCGCCGCCTCCGGCTCCACCCTCTGGTCCTTCGAGGTCGTCCAGTCCGCGGGCCCCAAGGCCTGAGCCGGGGCCCATCGCGAACCGTCCGCCTGAAAGCGCGTTTCCGGGCGGACGGTTCCCGGTCCTGCGGCGCTCAGCACGATGCGACGGGATGCATGCCCAGCAGGCTCCCCATAGGCACGGTCGCGCTACCTGACGTTGTCGTCGGGCGGATCAGGAGCTGGCGCTGATCTGCCGACACCAACTCGCCGCACATCTCGCCGGAGGGGGTGGTGACCCTGACGAGGTTCGCGGGTTTGGTCTGGGTGGCGGTCCACGTGACGGCGACAGCGGCCACGATCAGCATGAGGCCGAGCACGCAGCAGGCCGACGCCCGAGCCAGCGCTGTCGTCACCCGGGATGCTTCCCGTTCGGTCCATCGGCGGAGTGCCTGCCCACCGAGCAGGATCTCTTCTTCCGGGGCACCGTGGGCTGCTCGCATCGCGAGGAGGGAGCCGGTGACGAGCAATGCGAAGGCTCCGACCAGCAGTCCGGTGGCCGTCAGCCGTGCCCATTCCGGCAGATCGGCCAGGTTGTCCCGCCCCTTCAGGAGGGCGAGTACGGTGAGCAGGGCCGTCAGTCCTGTCAGCCCGGTTCGCCAGCCTTCGGCCTGGCGGCGGAGCTCGGGTAGCCGGGTGAACTCGAGTTCCCGGGCCAGTTCGGCCCAGCGGCGGTCGGATCTGGCACTCACGCTCGGAGCCTCCAGCTCGCACCGCACCCGAGGAAGAGGGAGTCCGGGGGGAGCTCGGGGTGTGCGTGCCCGCACTCGCAGAAGTGCACTTCCCCGACCAGCGGTTCGGGTTCGACCGCCGCACTCCTTCGCCCGATGAGCAGGTCGACGAGTCCCTTCCCTCCGATCCCCGGAATCCCTCGCCGGATCTCCGTCTCGGTCCGACCGTGGCAGCGTGGACAGGCACCACTCACCATGACCCCGCGCCCGTCGGGGGTGGGGCGTTGGTCGAAGTCCGTGCGGTCGAGGGGGCCGAGGTCCTCCTCGGCGTAGGGCTTGTCGAACGCGTGTGGTGGTTGCTGCGTCAAATCCGATCCTCCGGTGGGATATCCAGCGTGAAGAGTTCTGCGTAGTTCGTGAGTCGTGCCCGGACCCAGGCGACTGTTTCCCCGACCCCCGCGGCCGCGAAGGCAAGTCGTTCCGGCGTCACCTCGCCCGACACCATGGGCGGCATGCCGTCGAGACCTTCGGAGAGGATCGCCAGATCCTGCCAGATCGGTACGACGTCGGGAATGCCGGTCGTCGGCCAGGCCGCCGCGGGTTCCAGCGGGAGGTACGGCATGATGCGCTGCCAGGTGCGGGGGAGCGGCTCGCCGAGTCGGCCGGCGATGCCGACGAGGTCGAGCGGGCTGATCGGGTCGTCCGGTCCGGACGCCCGGCACGTGGGGTCGAGTGCGTACGCGTCGGTCTCCTCCGGTACGTCCTCAGGCAGTTCGGCGAGGGCTTCGGCGGTGAGCTCGGGAATGTCCGCTCCGATGGACCGGAGCGGAGCCAGCAGTCCGAAAGCGGCGCGGGCGCCCACGTTCTTCGCGCGGGCGTAGCGGATGAGAGCCGACGGGGTGAGGCGGGTCCAGCGGGGAGTCTCGAACCATTCCTCGTAGTCCTCGTCGCCGCCGAGGTCGATCAGTGCGTGGATCTCGTCCCAGGACGGTCGGAAGTTCTTCAGCTCGGCGCTCAACTCGGGGGCCGTGAGCTCCGATCCGAGGCCCAGGCGGCGGGACTCCTTGGCAGCGGTCTTCCACAGGAACGAGAGCTTCTGCTGGAGCTGTTGGCTGCCGGTGAACAGCACCTCCGAACTGGGCAGCACGGGGTAGTCCGCCCCGTCGAAGGACGGGTCGCGGCCGGAGAACGCATACTTGCTCGGCAGCGGGAGATCGTTCCAGGCGCGCAGAAGCCGGCCTCCGTCCGGGATGTCCACCCCGGCACCGCGCAAGTCTTCCAATGCGTCGGCGAGTTCCGACCACTCAAGCCGGGGGGCGGCGAACGCGAGATCGCGGAGGGAGAAGCCTTGTTCCAGCCGGAACCCCTCCTCGTGCAGTCGGGCGACGAGCGTTCCGGTCTCCTCTTCCGGAATGTGACCGCGGCCGGCCGATCCGTTCGAATACCGCCGCTGGTAGGTCAGTTGCAGTCGATCGGCCTCGCGCGCGAGGAGCTTCTCCGCCTTGCGCAGCGAGATGCCCCACTCCGCGGCCAGATCGAATGTGGCGGCCCAGGGGAGCGCGGAGCCGCCGTCGGGGGATCGGACGGTGTAGTGCTGGAGCACCGGTGCCAGTTCGTCGGGAGTGGCCGCCCATTGGGCGACGAGGGTGGGGTCGGGAGCCGGTCGTCCGAGCCCGGAGAACCGGGACGCCCTCCGACACGCTTCGGTGGGGCTGATCCCCAGCGTCGCCGCGATGAGGGGGATGTCCCACGCATGGGCCACCAGCCGCCAGGATTGCGTCCCTTGGAGTATGTAGAGCAGCCTGAGGTCGTCCTTGTCACCTATGTGGTCGCGGTGGTGATCGGGCGCCTCGCCGAGCGGGGCGAGGAGGAACGGGGCGTAGCGTGCGCAGGTGTCGGCCAGCTCGCCGAGCGTCCGGCCGCTGGTCATCGAGGCACGGACGATGCCACTGAGATCCGACGGGGCATGGCGGTAGCCGATTCCGGGATGGTCCTGGAGAAGCCGATCCCGGCTTGCCCGGAACCTCGGATCATCGGGAGGCAACAGCGCCTCCATGATCACGGAATCGAGGTAGGTCGGCTTCCAGGCCAGGTCGCCCTCACGTACGGCCGGTCCGGCGAACGAAGCGTGTGAGATCCGCAGTCCGCGGGCGGCGCGGAGTACTTCCGCCGGTGTGCTTCCCTGGGACCGGGCGAGCGAGACCACGTTGCGCCAGTCCCTGGTATCCGTCGTGGCCACCGCGGACCAACCGGGCTCGGGGACCGGATGCCCCTCGGGCGAGAGCGGCCCGTGGGACCCGCCGGAGCGACCTGTGCGCAGCACAGTCGAGCGCCACGGCCGGATGGCGTGCTGGATGTCCCGCTTGCTGTAGTTGTTGCGGTGTTTGTCGTTCAGCCACTGGTCAAGGCTGAACCAGCCGACCTCGTTCAGGCGGACCTTGTTCCGGTACCCGTTCCTGGCCTGCACCTGGACGCCGCGGTCGTGCCACTCCTGCCACAGCGTTCGGGCTGCCCGGAGCTTGCGGTCTTCCAGGTTGTGCATCCAGGCGAGGTCCAACTCGGGCCAGGTCGCGAGGGTTTGGGCGCCCAGCCGCCACTGTTCCGCCTCCCAGGCGCGGTCATAGCGTTCGAGCTTCTTGCGGTTGACGCTCAGTTCGCCTGCGTGGGGGCCGGTCAGGTTGAGGACGTAGCCAAAGGGGCGCACATTGGTGGCGATGCCGTCACAGAGGACCGCTCCTTCGCCCTTGACCCACCAGAGCGTTCCCGGAACGGCTTCGACAGCCGTCTCGGACTCGACAGCCCGTTGGCCTGAACCCAGTTGGAGGGCACCCGGCAGCCACACCTGGTCGAGGTCGTCCCCGTTCCATGCCTCCAGCCGGAACTCACTGACAAGAACCAGCGGCCGGAGGACGTCCGCGCAGGCCGAGCCGGGCAGGGCGTACTCGTTGCGGAGATAGAGCCGAACCCGGGTGCCGCCCTCAGGAAGGCTGTCGCCGTGTTCGGCCTTCTCCTCCTGCACACGGAACAGGCTGCCGCTGCTCGGCACCTCCACCCGCAGAGCGGTGGCGGCGGGACGGCCGTCCTCGTCGACCGGACGCGTAGTGATCGTCATCTCGTCGGCCAGCATGAAGTAGCTGAAGACGCCAATGCCGAACCGGCTGTTGGGGTAGAGCCGGAGCGAACGGTCGTGTCGCAGCCAGGCTGCCTGTTCCCGCCGAAAGGCGCGGGCCTGCTCGAAGCGGCGGCCGGCGCGGGTGAACGTGTTGGTGAGCTGGTCGACCGTCATCCCAACGCCGTTGTCGACACACTCGACGTAGCGGCCCCGGGCGTCCGTGCCCGTCCCGATCCGGATGGCACCGGACCACGGCGTGGGCGTGCGGCCCAGTCCGGTGAGGTACCGCAGGCGCATCTCGCGGTAGCGGCAGGCGTCCATGGCGTTCTGGTACATCTCGCGCACGGCAAGGCCCCGCTCACCATCGTAGAGCTTTTCGCCCATCAGCAAGCGGCGCACCTCGGTCTGGGCGAGCGAGAACTGCAGTAGCGGGACGTCGTAGGCGCGCTGTCCTGGTGAGCCGGCCGGTCGCAGGTTGCGGTCCGTTGCACGGGCCGGAAGCCCCGTGAGCAGCAGGGCGTCGCGTGCGGCCATCATGCGGGCCTTGTCTCGGAGCATTTGGCTCAGTTCGTCGACATCCTCCACGATGGTGCTGAGCGCGGCGTGCAGCGCCGGGTGCGGGCACATGACGTCGAGGTGCAGGTCCTGAGGCTCGTTCCCGTGGTCCTCGGTGTCCCAGACCGCCTCCCGTAGTACTCCGATCACCTCCTGCGGTCGCACCCGGTCGGAGACGGCCAGATGTTCGGCCAGGACCTCGGGCAGGGTACGGGCGTCGAAGGCCATGAGCGCAGCCAGTCGCAGGAGTGCGGCCAGCGGGCGCAGCCGGAGCTCCTGGGGTCGCTCAGGAAGGGCGTGCCGGCTCGGGAGCGGCGCAGACTGGTCGAACGGCAGGCCGAGCGTGGGGCCGGCGGCAATCAGCTGAAGGGCTGAGGACAGCTCGCGGACGCGGTCGGTGCGGCCGGCGGACGCCGCCTCGTCGGCCGCCATCAGCCGGGCGGCGAACCTGTCGGCCCGCTCCACCGGCACCGGCTGGTCGTCGGTCTCGAACCGGTCGGCGATCCAGCGGTGCGTCAGCCAGAGGGCGACCGCGTGCTTCTCCGCTGGCGGATCGGTGTACCACAGGTAGGTCTGGGAGAGCACCTCGGCGATCTGCGGATAGTGCTTGACGATCTGTTCGTAGTGTGACCGGAGTGAGTCTCCGTCCTTCTCTGGACGGACGAAGTAGGGACCGACCTCATAGGCCTGGCTGAGCCGGTCGGCCCAGGCCGCCTCGTGGAGGAAGACCCCGGCGATCAGTGCGGTGACCTCAAGCGCGGACAGCTCGGTTTTCTCGCCGAGAAGCTGCGGTATCCGCAGACGAAGAAGCCGGACCGGGAAGTCGTCGTCGGCCCAGGGGTCGGGCAGCCGGGTCTGTGCTCGGTGGACGTCACGTGCCGTCTCGGCGGCAAGGGCAGTCAGCTGTTCCTGGAAACGGGGTACCAGGCATTGGTCCGAGGCCGGGATCCGGGACCAGAGTTCGGGCGCGTGGACGACCTCGCGCCAGGAATCGAGCAGTCGCCGGCCCGGGGCGACGACCGTCCCCCGGGTCTCCTCCTCCAGGTCCCTGCCGTAGTGGATCCGGACCTCCTGCGGGTCGGCACGGTGGTGCAGTGCCAATTGGCGGGTGCGCAGGGAGGCCGTCCGGTAGACCTGCTCCACCGTGGAAGCCTCGGTCAATGGCCCGAAGGCCTCGGCGAGCGCGCGGGTGAAGAAGCTACCGGCGTCGGTGTAGCCGCAGCGCTGCCCGGGCTTGCAACCGGTCATGACGGCGAAGCCGCCGCGGGCCGGGCCCCTGGTGATGCCGCTGCCGAAGACCACCGGGCCGCTGTCCTCGGGTGAACGACAGGCATCGATCAGCCACAGGACGGTTCCGGCGGTACAGCCGGACAGGTACTTGCTGACGTCCGCGTCGATCAGGGATTCGGTGATGTGCGGTTGCTTCCAGGCTGCCGGATCGCCATCGGCGGGGGCCAGGGCATCGGTGGGCAACAGGTAGTCGGTGTCGTGGATCCGGATGCCGTGTCCGGAGAAGTACAGCAGCAGGGTGCTGCCGGCCGGGGCGTCCTGTGCGATCCGGGTGATGCGGTCGGCGATCTCGTTGCGGGTTGGGTCCCGCAGCGTCTCGACGTCGTAGCCGGCGTCAGTGAGAGCTGCGCCCAATTCGTGCAGGTCCGCGGTGACCGCGTTTTGCAGCGGGGGGAAGCGATGCGCCGCGGCCGGGGTTTCACCCACCCCGATCAGCAATGCCCTGCGCGTTCCTTCGTCCACGGATCTGCCCTCCTTTGAGCGCGCCCATGATCCCATCACACTCGGGGGGCTCGAACAGGGGACGTGGCGGGTCAGG
>NZ_LFVW01000988.1:0-2671 GCF_001182915.1 Kitasatospora sp. MY 5-36 | reverse complement strand
CGCGCCCGGCCGCGTCCACGCGACCACCTCCGACGCCACCGCCTGGGCGGCCATCGGCACCGCCTGCGCGGCCGTCGTCCTGGTCGCCACCGGCCTCTGGCTGCGCCGCCACCGCGGCTGAGCCGCCCGGCACGGGCCGGCCGTTCCGGGGGAGCGGCCCCGTCGTGGAACCGGCCGGGTGCGAACCGACGTCCCTTCCGGTCACCGGGCGCCACCTGGCGCCCGGACGACCGCAAGGGAGCGCTCGCGCATGAAGAAGGTCCTGATCACCGGCGGCGCGGGATTCATCGGCAGCACCGTCGCCTCCGCCCTGCTCGACCGGGGGATCACCCCGGTCGTGCTGGACGACCTCTCCCGGGGGCGGACCGAGTTCGTCGCGGACCGGCTCTTCTACCGGGGCGACATCGCCGACGCGGCCCTGCTCGACCGGATCTTCGCCGAGCACCCCGACATCGACGCCACCGTGCACTGCGCCGCGAAGATCGTCGTACCGGAGTCCGTGGCCAAGCCGCTGTACTACTACCGGGAGAACGTCGCCAAGACGGTCGAACTCCTGGACGCCCTCCAGCGCCACGGCTGCACCCGGGTCGTCTTCAGCAGCTCCGCCTCGATCTACGCCCCCACCCCCGACGCCCGGGTCGACGAGAGCAGCCCGGTCGACGCCGGCAGCCCGTACGCGCGCACCAAGCAGATGATGGAGCAGGTCCTCCAGGACTGGACCAGGGGCGAGGGTGCCGAGCGCCAACGCGTCATCGCCCTGCGCTACTTCAACCCGATCGGCGCCGACCCGCAGCTGCGCACCGGCCTCCAGGACCTCCGGCCCACCCACGCCCTCGGCAAGCTGATCGAGGCGCACACCACCGGCACCCCGTTCACCGTGACCGGCACCGACTGGGCGACCCGCGACGGCTCCGGCATCCGCGACTACGTCCACGTCCAGGACCTCGCCGAGGCGCACGTCGCGGCGCTGCTCCGGTTCGACGAGGTGATCGCCCCGGGCGTGGCGGACCGCTACCGGGTGATCAACGTCGGCACCGGCGACGGGACCACCGTGCGGGAGCTGATCGCCGCCTTCGAACAGGCCGTCGGCGCCAGCCTCGAGGTGCGGGAGGCCGGGCCGCGGCCCGGGGACGTGATCGGCTGCTACGCCGTCGTGGACACCGCGCGGGACCTGCTCGGCTGGCAGCCGCGGCGCGGCATCGCCGAGGGGGTCGCCGACGCGCTGGCCTGGCGGAGGGTCTGGTCCGCCCGGATCGCCGTCAGCTGACCGCCCGGAGGCGCTACTTCACGGCCTCGCCGGACTTCGACCAGTTGTCCCGCAGGCGGTCGAGGTAGGACTGCGCCTGGGAGCCGATCTTGACGCCCCGGGCGAAGGCCAGCATGTTGCCCGCGCCCGCGTTGTAGCCGAGGGCGACCAGTTCGTCCCGGCTGAGCGACACGCCCGGGCGCGCGGGAAGTTGGGCGGCGAGGTCGTGCAGGTGCCAGGCGGCCGCCTGGACGGCCAGGTCCCGGTCGTCCGGGAGCTCCTCCCACTGCCGGGAGGCGAAGGGGCGGCCGGGCTTGGTGTCGTCGAAGGCGGCCCGGTGCATGTTGGCGATGCCGAAGGAGGCGTCCGGTTTGCCGCGCTGCCAGGCCCGTTCGAGTTCGGGGTCGTGCGGCTTGTACGACTCGTTGTAGAGGATCGCCATCAGCAGCTGCGGGTTGACCCCGGCCTCGGTGGCGTACCGGCGGACCGGCTCCGCGTAGTCGGCCGGGTCGTAGCGGCCCGAGGGCTTCGACGGCTTCGCGGAGCCGCCGGCCGACGGCGCGGAGCCGGACCCGGGGACGGACGGGGCGGCGGCGGTCGGGGAGGGGTCGGCGGAGGCCGCGCCGTCGTGGTCGTTGCCGCGCAGGAGGCCCAGCCCGACCACGACCGCGACGGTGAGCACCAGCCACTGCCCCCAGCCCGGCCCCTTCTTCTCCTCGCTCACCGCTGCCGCCCCTCCCCGTTCGCCCGTGCGGTCGTTCGACCGTCGTGCGGCCGATCGTGTCCTGCGGCAGGTTACTCGGCGGGCTTCTGGTCGCCGTCGAGGTTGCGCAGGAAGTCCTTCGCCTTCTCGACGCCGGTGTCGATCTGCCCGCTGTACTTGCCGTCCGTGCGGTCGTCGATCGCGTCGCCGACCTTGTCCAGGCCCTGCCCGATCACGTCGCCGTGGTCACGGGCGAGGTCGGTGGCCTTGCCCGCGAGGTTCTTCAGACTCTCAAACATGGTGACGCTCTGCTCCTCTGATGCGTTCCTGATGGTGTGCCGACGTGGCGGGGATCATGACCATCCTAACGACGGTCCACCAGGCGGTCGGTCGCTGCCGGGTGGCAGCGGATGACTTTGCTGAAATGGGTTTTGTATGCTCCAGCCCAACCTCTACAGCAATGTAGAGGCTTGGTCCCCGCCAGGACGTCACCAGGGCGCCGCCAGGGCCCCGGCAGGACCGACGGCGTCCCGGCACGCGCGGTGGTGCGATCGCGCCGCCGCAGCCGCAACGATCGAGGGAAGTGCGCATGGCCGGTCAGCGGGCGAGAACGCCGTACCAGGACGCGGGGCCCCGCACCGAGGACCGCGCCCTGCCCGCCCAGCGCTCCTGGCCGGCCGGTGCGGGAGCCGCAGGCGCCCCCGGGAGGCGCGCGGACACCG
>NZ_LFVW01000987.1:0-2672 GCF_001182915.1 Kitasatospora sp. MY 5-36 | reverse complement strand
GCCCCAGCCGGACGGCCTGGACGGCCAGCAGCACCCCGGCGGCGCCGGACACCGGCACCACGGCGGGCCACCGGGCGAGGACGCGGGACAGCGGCAGGTGCTCCAGGCCCGCCAGGAACGGGACGTGGAACAGGCCGACGAGGGCCGCGACGGTGCCGCCCGCCAGCAGGACGGCCGCGCCGGCGAGGGTGAACGAGGCCTCGCGCGGCGGCAGCAGGACGGCCAGGCGGCGGGCCGCCGGCACCGCGGCCCAGGGGACCAGCAGCGCCAGGGCGACGAGCACCAGGACCAGGCTCATGCGCGGTCCTCGGGTTCGGCGGCGGCTTCAGCCGTGGCCTCGCCCACCTGCCGGGTGTCGAGGAGCAGGCGGCGCAGGACGTCCTCGTCGTCCTCGGACAGCGAGGAGACGAACCGCTTCAGCACCAGGTCGCGCTGGGGCTCCTTCTCCAGCTCCCGGCGCATCCGCCCGGCGGCCAGTCCGGCGGCGTCCTCCACGGGGGCGTAGGCGAAGGACCGCCCGGGGCGGGAGCGGACCAGGGTGCCCTTCTCGTGCAGGCGGGTGAGGATCGTCGCCACGGTGGTGCGGGCCAGTCCCTGGTTCAGGGTCTCCTTGACCTGCTGGGCGGTCAGCGGCTCCCCGGCCGCCCACAGCACCGCCAGCACGTCCGCGACCAGCTCCCCGTGCGGACGTCTGGCGTCCCGACCGCCACCCAGCATCTCCACTCCCGTTCTCGCGGCTCTCCGGCAGGCACACCGGAGCGGGCCGCGCGCGTCGGGATGTGAGGTCCGTGCCGCCGCTGTCCGCGCCGAGGGCGAAGCGCCCTCGATATTAGGTGTGCCTAAGCTAACTTTACGGGCCGCTGACACCGCGCTGCCCGGGGGACCGTCGAACGCGGTCCCCCGGGCAGCGCGGTGTCCACGGAGTGCCGTCAGGCCGAGCCGTTCGGACGGCCCGCGGGGCTCAGCGGGCGAGGGCCGGGTCGAGTGGCGCGACCACGTGCGTGTTCGTGTTCGTGGTCGCGTTCGTGCCCGGGTGCGGGTTCTTGAAGCACTGGTCCGAGACCGTGGACCCCTGCGGGTAGTGGCAGGCCGTCAGCAGGAGGCCGCCGCGCACCCCGCCCACGTAGCCGAGCTCCACCGGTTCGGCCGGCGCCGTCTCCTTGGTCGGCTTGTTCAGGAGATCGGTACGGAAACCGTGCGCGGTGTCCAGGAGCTGGTAGACCCAGCCGCCCGCCTTGGCCTCGCTGACCAGCTCCTCCGCGTCCGACTTCGCGCGGAACCCCGGGACGGCCGCGCCGACGGCCAGGGCCTCCCAGCCGTGCTCCAGCACCGACGGCGTCGGCTTGTTCAGGACGTGCTCCTTGAACAGGCCCAGCCACGGAGCCGTCCCGACCCGCGGCTTGAGGCCCTCCCGGAAGGCGTCCTCACCCTGGAAGGGGTTCAGCGTGTCGGTTCCCACCGCCCAGGCGGTCCCCTCCTCCGAGACCCACGGCAGGGCCCCGGCGTCCTGGGTGGGCCACAGGCGGGCCCAGTCGATCGTGACCGCCGCGACGTCCTGCGGCTGGTCGGCGCCCGAGGGGTCGTAGTTCGGGTTCGACTGGCACGCGCCCCCGTCCCTGGGGCAGGCGTCCTTGATGAACCGCGACTTGATGCCGCCCGGGAAGGTGATCTCCTGCTCGCCGCGGTACAGGCCGAACATGGTGGTGTACGTGCCGGACGCCTCCTGGTCGATTCCCCAGGGTGCGTGGACCTCGTAGATCCAGGCGCCGAAATCCACTGCCACACTCTGGTCCCGTGAGGCGCCCGAGAACACGGTCTCGGGCGTCGAACGGTCGACCTGGCTGACCCAGTTGTACTGGCGCTGGTCCTCGGGTGTCTTCTCCCCCTGTGGTCGCAGCCCGTCGGCGAAGATGACCTCGGGGGTCCGGTTGGACCCCCGCCAGAGGACGTCCTGGTCCGAACGCCAGGTCAGTTTCGGTCGGGTTTCTTTCACCGGTGCGCCGGGATCGGCCGTGGTGTTCTTCCACTGGGTGTACCAGTCGTCGGTGAGCGGGGCGGGTACGGTCGGTAGCGGCTGGGCGGGGGCGCTGTGGGCCTGTGCCGGAACCGGTGTCCACCCGGCGGCCACCGCGACGACGACGGCCGCGACGACCTGGGCGATGCGACGGCCGGTGATGGTTGCTGCCATGTGCGGGCATCCTTTCGTTCGGGAGGCGTTGACCGGGAAGGTGGAGCCTCCGGACCGAATGGTGTGAAGATGCCGGGCGCGCCAATCCCGGCCGCCCGGCGCACCCTCCTTTCCGGGCACCCCGTACGGGCCACCCGGCGCACCGGGAGCCGGTCCCGACGGCGCGGCGGTGTCCGTCGCCGGATGCGCGACCCGGTTCGGGGCGCCTCCGGAGCGTGGTGCGAGCGGGGGCCGGGTACTACGGTCTCACCGGGTTGTCGCTGTGATGGAGGGCATCGCACATGCGCCTGCTGTTTTGGTCAACGGCCTCGGCCTGTACGGGTGTTGCGGTCGCGCTCGCGCTGTGGGCGGTGCTCGGGGACGCCGCCGGGGCCGAGCGGGCGAGCGCCGTCGTCGGGGCGGTCGTCGGACTCGCCGGGCTCGTCGCCTCGGTGTACGCGCTGCGGCGCGGCGGGCAGGACGACGGTGGCGCCGTCCGGGCCGG
>NZ_LFVW01000986.1:0-2681 GCF_001182915.1 Kitasatospora sp. MY 5-36 | reverse complement strand
GGCCGCGCTGCTGCGCCGCCGCTCCCGGCTGCGGGCCTTCGCCGACCTGATGGCCGCCGCGCACCGGCCGGGCCCCGGCTGGACCGGCTGGCTGCGTCCGGACACCGACGTCTGCCGGTGCGAGGAGGTGCCGGTGGCGGCGATCCGGGAGGCCGTCGAGGACCTGGGCGCGGGCGATCCGCGCACCGTGAAGCTGCTCACCCGGGCCGGAATGGGCTGGTGCCAGGGCCGGATGTGCGGTCCGGCCGTGGCCTGCCTGGCCGGCCCGGGTGAGCCGGGGCCGGACCGGCGGCCGCTGGGCTGCCCGGTGCCGCTCTCCCAGCTGGCGGCGGGGCCGAACCCGGAGGCGTAGGGCGTGCCCGACCGCTCGCGTCGGGCGGGAACGGTCGGGCGCGCCCCCGGGGTCCGTCGTCGAAGGACGGGCCGGGGACCTTGTCTCCGGCCCGTCCACTCTAGTAAAATGTCACACCTCATCAAGGAGCTCATGTGTCCATCACCCAGCACGACAGCACCCGTCCCTGGCGCGGCATCATGGTCGCCACCACGCTTCCGCTGCGCCCGGACCACTCCGTCGACTACGACGCCTACGCCGAGCACGTCCGCTGGCTGATCGACTCGGGCTGCGAGGGCGTCGTCCCCAACGGCTCGCTGGGCGAGTACCAGACGCTCACCGCCGAGGAGCGCGCCAAGGTCGTCGAGGTCGCCATCGAGGCGGCCGGCGACGGCTCCCGGGTGATGCCCGGCGTGGCCGCCTACGGCAGCGCCGAGTCCCGCCGCTGGGCCGAGCAGGCCGCCGAGGCCGGCGCCGGCTCCGTCCTGCTGCTGCCGCCGAACGCCTACCGGGCCGACCACGCCTCGGTGCGCGCCCACTACGCCGAGGTCGCCAAGGCCGGGCTGCCGATCGTGGCGTACAACAACCCGATCGACACCAAGGTCGACCTCGTCCCCACGCTGCTCGCCCAGCTGCACGCCGAGGGCTCGATCGTCGCGGTCAAGGAGTTCAGCGGCGACGTCCGCCGGGCGTACGAGATCGCCGAGCTGGCCCCCGGGCTGGACCTGCTGATCGGCGCCGACGACGTGCTGCTGGAGCTGGCGCTCGCGGGCGCGGTCGGCTGGATCGCCGGCTACCCGAACGCCCTGCCGGCCGCCTCGGTCGCGCTCTACGACGCCGCCGTCTCCAAGGACCTGGAGAACGCGCTGCCGCTGTACAAGTCGCTGCACTCGCTGCTGCGCTGGGACTCCAAGACCGAGTTCGTCCAGGCCATCAAGCTCTCGATGGACATCGCCGGGCGCCCCGGCGGCCCGGTGCGCGCCCCGCGCCTGCCGCTCGTCCCGGAGATCGAGGAGGCCGTCCGCGCGGCCACCGAGAAGGCGCTGGCCGACGGCCTGGTCTGACACCGGCGCGATCCCGGGCCTCCGGGCCGGCTGCGGCGGCAGCCGGCCCGGCCTACCCACCAACCATCCGAACCTGTACGGGAGTTGTGACCCATGCGCAGCCGTCACGTGTTCCACGCCGTCGACTCGCACACCGAGGGCATGCCGACCCGGGTGATCACCGGCGGCTTCGGCGTCATCCCCGGCGCCACCATGGCCGAGCGCCGGGTGCACTTCCAGGAGCACCTGGACCACTTCCGCACCCTGCTGATGTACGAGCCCCGCGGCCACGCCGCGATGAGCGGCGCGATCCTCCAGCCGCCGACCCGGCCGGACGCCGACTTCGGCGTGCTCTACATCGAGGTCTCCGGACTGCTGCCGATGTGCGGGCACGGCACCATCGGGGTCGCCACCGTACTGGTCGAGACCGGGATGGTCCCGGTGGTCGAGCCGGTCACCACCGTACGGCTGGACACCCCGGCCGGACTCGTGGTCGCCGAGGTGAAGGTCGAGGACGGCGCCGCCAAGGCGGTGACCATCCGCAACGTGCCCTCCTACTCCGTCGCCCTGGACCGCAAGGTCGAGGTGCCCGGCTACGGCACGGTGACCTACGACCTCGCGTACGGCGGCAACTACTACGCCATCCTGCCGCTCGCCGAGTTCGGGCTGCCCTTCGAGCGCGAGCGCAAGCAGGAGATCCTGGACGCCGGCCTGGCCATGATGGACGCGATCAACGCGGGCCCGGACCGGCCGGTGCACCCGGAGAACCCGTCCATCCACAGCTGCCACCACGTCCAGCTGCTCGCCCCCGGCTCCACCGCCGAGCACTCCCGGCACGCGATGGCCATCCACCCCGGCTGGTTCGACCGCTCGCCCTGCGGCACCGGCACCTCGGCGCGGATGGCCCAGCTGCACGCGCGCGGCGAACTGCCGCTCGGGCGGGACTTCCGCAACGACTCCTTCATCGGGACCACCTTCACCGGGCGGCTGGTCGAGGAGACCGAGGTGGCCGGGCTGCCCGCGGTGGTGCCCACCGTCACCGGGCGGGCCTGGGTCACCGGCACCGCCCAGTACTTCCTCGACCCGAGCGACCCGTTCCCGGCGGGCTTCCTGCTCTGACCCCTCCTTCCTCCTTCGTCCCCGTACCTCCCCCCGAAGGGCTGCTGGCCGTGACCATCACCTCGTACAACCCCGCCGACCCCGACGACCTCGTGGTCGCCGTCGAGGAGCCCGGCGCCGAGGCCGTGCGGGCCGCCGTCGGGCGGGCCCGGGCGGCGCAGGGCGACTGGCTCGCCGCCGGGGCGGGC
>NZ_LFVW01000985.1:0-2686 GCF_001182915.1 Kitasatospora sp. MY 5-36 | reverse complement strand
GTCCGGCGCCACCGCGTCCCGCACCGGCACGCCCCGCGCCGCCGCGCCGTGCTCCGCCACGTCCCGCTCCGACACCCGGTTCCCCCGTCGCTCAGCGGCCGGCCCGCGCCGCGGTCCGTCCCTCGCGGCGCAGGCGCAGCGCCTGCCCGATGTAGTCCAGCGCGGTGCCGACGGTCAGCAGTACCGCCAGCCCCATCAGGACCGCCCGCCCGGTGGCCAGCCAGCCGGTCAGGTCCAGTACGTACATGCCGACCGCGGTGCCCTGGGTCAGCGTCTTGAGCTTGCCGCCGCGGCTGGCCGGGATGACCCCGTAGCGGATCACCCAGAACCGCATCAGGGTGATGCCGAGCTCGCGGGCCAGGATCACCGCGGTGACCCACCAGGGCAGGTCGCCGAGCAGCGAGAGGCCGATCAGCGCCGAGCCCATGATCGCCTTGTCGGCGATCGGGTCGGCGATCTTCCCGAAGTCGGTGACCAGGCCCTTGCGCCGGGCCAGTTCACCGTCGAACAGGTCGGTGATCATCGCGATCGCGAACGAGGCCCAGGCGACCGAGCGCCACTTGGGGTCGTGCCCGCCGCCGGCGAACAGCAGCGCCACGAAGACCGGCACCAGCAGCACCCGGACCATCGTGAGCACGTTGGCGATGTTCCAGATCCCCGGGGTCGACGGCGCCGCGGCCACCGGTCTGCCCGGGTGGGCCGCGGCCGGGGCGCCGGGCCCCTTGGTCATTCCCCGGCTCCCGAGGCCTCGGCCCCCGACGTCCGGGGCAGTCGCACCTGCTCCAGCGCCTCGGCGATCAGGTCGACGCCCTCGCTGGCGACCACCTTGGCCCGCCAGAACTGGCCGACCGCGGGGGCCTCGACGCCCTCCAGGGTGGTCAGGCCGTCGGTCTCCGGCGCCTGGTGGGCGGAGCGGCCCTCGACCACGCCGTCCTCGATCGACTCGATCAGCACCTCGACCTCGGTGCCGATCCGCTGCTCGGCCCGCTGGGCGGTCATCTCCTCGGCCAGCCGGCTCAGCCGGTCCACCCGGTCGGCGATCACGTCGTCGGCGAGCTTGCCGTCGTAGGTCGCGGCCTCGGTGCCGTCCTCGTCCGAGTAGCCGAAGACGCCGATCGCGTCCAGCCCGGCGTGGGTGACGAAGCGCTCCAGCTCGGCGAAGTCCTCCTCGGTCTCGCCGGGGAAGCCGACGATGAAGTTGGACCGGGCGCCGGCCTGCGGGGCCTTGCCGCGGATGGTGCCCAGCAGCTCCAGGAACTGGTCGGTGGAGCCGAAGCGGCGCATCCGGCGCAGCACGGCGGGCGCCGAGTGCTGGAAGGACAGGTCGAAGTAGGGCACCACGTCGGCGGTGCCGGTCATCGAGTCGACCAGGCCCGGGCGCATCTCGGCCGGCTGGAGGTAGGAGACCCGGACCCGCTCGACGCCCTCGATCGCGGAGATCTCGCCGAGCAGCGTCTCCAGCAGCCGGATGTCGCCGAGGTCCTTGCCGTACGAGGTGTTGTTCTCGCTCACCAGGACGATCTCGCGCACGCCCTGCCCGGCCAGCCACTGGGCCTCGTTGAGCACGTCGGAGGGGCGGCGGGAGATGAAGGAGCCGCGGAAGGCCGGGATGGCGCAGAAGGAGCAGCGCCGGTCGCAGCCGGAGGCGAGCTTGACGGAGGCGACCGGGCTGTCGTCCAGCCGCTTGCGCAGGGTGCGCGGGCCGGAGGCCGGGGCGAGGCCGTCGGGCAGGTCGGCGATCGGCTCGGCGGCGGCCTCGGTGCCGTGGCCGGGCAGGGCGACGGTCTCGGCGGCGCTCTGCCGCTCGGCGGGGCTGATCGGCAGCAGCTTGCGGCGGTCGCGCGGGAGGTGCGGGGCGTGGTGGCCGCCGGAGAGGATGGTCTGGAGGCGGTCGGAGATGTCCGCGTAGTCGTCGAAGCCGAGGACGCCGTCCGCCTCGGGGAGGGCGTCGGCGAGCTCCTTGCCGTACCGCTCGGCCATGCAGCCGACCGCGACGACGGCCTGGGTGCGGCCGTGCCCCTTGAGGTCGTTGGCCTCCAGCAGGGCGTCCACCGAGTCCTTCTTGGCGGCCTCGACGAAGCCGCAGGTGTTGACCACGGCGACGTCCGCTTCGGAGGCGTCGTCGACCAGCGACCAGCCGTCGGCCTCCAGTCGCCCGGCGAGTTCCTCGGAGTCCACCTCGTTGCGGGCGCATCCGAGCGTGACAAGGGCGACAGTACGGCGTTCAGGCATAGGCCCAAGATTAACGCGCGGGCTCCGGTGCCGTTCGCCCCGGAGGCCGCGCGCCTCGGATCAGCTGATCATCAACGGGCCGGACGGCCCCTGTGGTCAGCCCGCCTGCGGGTCTCCGGGGGTGTACGTGACGTGCACCACCTGGCCGTCCTTGCCCAGGAGGCCGAGGTCCTTCCCGTTGACGTACGCGTGCACGGCCCCGCCGTTGCCGAGCACCAGCTTGATCTGCTTGGGGTCGGTGAAGGTCTGGTCCTGGCCGTTGCCGATGTTGTTCTGGAACAGCGACTTGCCGTTGCCGTCCATCGCCGAGACCCAGCTGGTGCCCTCGGCGACCAGCTTCACGGTGACCTTGTCGGCCGGGACGGCGGCGATCGCGGCGGCGCTCGGCACGGGCGCCGGCGGCTGGACGGCGGGCGTGGCGGCGGGGGCCACCGAGCCGGTCCCGGAGCCGCTG
>NZ_LFVW01000984.1:0-2693 GCF_001182915.1 Kitasatospora sp. MY 5-36 | reverse complement strand
CCCACCCCGCTGCGGCTGCTGGCCGGGCGCGGGCTCACCGCCCAGGCCCGGCGGCTCGGCGCACCGCTGGCCGTGCTCACCCTCGCCGTCGCGCTGGTGCTCACCACCGTCCGCTACTGGATCGGCACGCCCGACAGCGCCGACGCGCTGCCCGCGGTCGAGGCCTGCCTGGTGCTCGGCTGCGCGGCCGCCGCGGTGGTCACCCGGCTCGCCGAGGTCCGCACCGACCGCCGGGAGGTCACCGACGCGCTGCTGCGCCTCGGCACCTCGCCCCGGCTGCTGTTCGGCGCGGTCGCGCTGCGCACCCTCGCGGTGGGCAGCACGCTGCTGCTGACCGGCGGGGCGACCGCCGCACTGGCGGCCGCCGGCCTGCGCTGACCCGCGCCACGCGCCTGGCGCCTGTCCTAGCCCGCCGCGGCGAGCTGGCCGCAGGCGCCGTCGATCTCCTGGCCGCGGGTGTCGCGGACGGTCGTCGGCACGCCGTGCGACTGGAGGCGGCGGACGAACTCGCGCTCGTCCTCGGGCCGGGAGGCCGTCCACTTGGAACCCGGGGTCGGGTTCAGCGGGATCAGGTTGACGTGCACCCGCTGGTTCTTGATCAGCCGGCCGAGCAGGTCGGCCCGCCAGGCCTGGTCGTTGATGTCCTTGATCAGCGCGTACTCGATGGAGATCCGGCGGCCGGACTTCTCCGCGTAGTTCCAGGCCGCGTCCAGCACCTCGGCGACCTTCCACCGGGTGTTCACCGGGACCAGCTCGTCGCGCAGCTCGTCGTCCGGGGCGTGCAGCGACAGCGCCAGACGGCAGCTGAGGCCCTCGTCGGCGAACCGGTTCATCGCCGGGACGAGGCCGACGGTGGAGACCGTGATGCCGCGCTGGGACAGGCCGAAGCCGTCCGGGGCCGGGTCGGTCAGCCGGCGGATCGCGGCCAGCACCCGGTTGTAGTTGGCCAGCGGCTCGCCCATGCCCATGAAGACCACGTTGGACAGCCGCGCCTCGCCGCCGGGGATCTCCCCCGCCTTGAGCGCGCGCATCCCGGAGGCGATCTGCTCGACGATCTCGCCGGTGGACAGGTTGCGGGTCAGACCGGCCTGGCCGGTGGCACAGAACGGGCAGTTCATGCCGCAGCCGGCCTGCGAGCTGATGCACATGGTGACCCGGTCCGGGTAGCGCATCAGCACGGACTCCACGAGCGTGCCGTCGAACAGCTTCCAGAGCGTCTTGCGGGTGGCGTCGTCGTCGCAGGAGACGTGCCGGACCACCGACATCAGCTCGGGCAGCAGGCTCCCGGTGAGCTTCTCCCGGCTGGCGGCGGGGATGTCCGTCCAGCTCGCCGGGTCGTTCGACATCCGGCCGAAGTAGTGGTTGGAGAGCTGCTTGGCGCGGAACGGCTGCTCGCCCAGCTCGGCGACGGCCTCCTTGCGCTCGGCGGGGCTCAGGTCGGCGAGGTGTCGCGGGGGCTTGGCGCCGCGCGGCGCGACAAAGGTGAGTTCTCCGGGCTTAGGCATGGTTGTTCCAGTGTCGCAGACGCGCGAGGGCCCCGGACGCCAGGCGTCCGGGGCCCTCACCTCGTACGTCCCGCCCGGGCGGGTCAGCTGCCGACGAAGGCCGCCAGCAGCAGCCAGACCACCGGGGCGGTCGGCAGGAGCGAGTCCAGCCGGTCCATGATGCCGCCGTGGCCGGGCAGCAGCGTGCCCATGTCCTTGATCCCGAGGTCGCGCTTGATCATCGACTCGCCCAGGTCGCCCAGGGTCGCGGTGACCGCCGCGCAGCCGCCCAGGATCAGGCCCTGCCACCAGCTGCCGCCGTCGATGATCAGCTCCATCAGCAGCGCGCCCGCCAGCATCGACAGGCCGATGCCGCCGGCCAGGCCCTCGCGGGTCTTGCCCGGGCTGATCGTCGGGGCCAGCTTGGTCTTCCCGAACTTGTAGCCCACCGCGTAGGCGCCGGTGTCGCTGCAGATCGTCACGATCAGGAAGAGCACGATCCGCTGGGGGCCGTCGTCGGCCGCCAGCATCATCGCCACGAAGGTGGCCAGGAACGGCACGTAGAAGGCCGTGAACACGCCTGCCGTTATGTCCCGCAGGTAGTCCTCCGGCGGCTCGGCCATCCGCCAGACCATCACCGCCAGCCCGGTCAGCGCGAGCGAGGCGGCGGCCCACTGGATGCCGGACCAGTAGCCGGTGGCGACCATCGCGATGCCGCCCACGACCAGCGGGACCAGCGGCGCCTTGATCTGCTTGCGCTCGGCGAGCCGGCTGGTCAGCTCCCAGACGCCGACCGCGACCGCGGCCATCACGACGACCAGGAACAGCGCCTTCACCACGAACAGCGAGGCGATGATCACCGCACCGAGGCCGACGCCCACGCCTATGGCGGCCTGGAGGTTACGGCCACCGCGCTGCTTGCGCGGCTGCGGCTGCGGAGCGGGCTGGGCGGCCACGGGTGTCTCCTGCCCTGGGAGGGACGACGGCACGAAGCGGGGCTGCCCGGCCGCCAGGTGGTTCGCCGGCGGCGCGGGATGCACCGGTGCCCCCGGGTGCGGCGGGGTGCCGTGACCGGGGGCGGGGGCGGGGGCGGCGTCGTCGGATATCGCGCGCAGCACGACCGTCTCCGTGACGCCCGGCGGCGCCGGCTCGGGCTGTTCGTCCCGGAACAGCGGGCCGCTCAGCCGACCGGCCCCCCGGGCCTGCCCC
>NZ_LFVW01000983.1:0-2705 GCF_001182915.1 Kitasatospora sp. MY 5-36 | reverse complement strand
AGGTCGTCCAGCTGCTTGAGCAGGGCGGACCCGGCACGGGCGACGGTGCGGGCGACGCCGACAGCGGAACGGACGGCAGAGTGGACGGCACGGCCCAGGAGCCGACCGGCCCGTACCTCGGCGCCGGCGGCGACCACGACGCGATCACCGACGACGGCCCGATCGGCTCCGCCGAGTGGGACCTGCTGACCGACGGGATCCAGTGGAGCCCGGAGGCCTACCTCCTCCTCGGCTGCGAGCCGGGCCACGGCCCGCTCAGCCTCGACCGGCTGCCCGACCGCCTGCCCGAGGCGGACCGGCCGCTGCTGCGGCGGATGATGACCGACGCCCTGGTGCACGGCCGCTGCGCCGCCGGCACCCTGCGGGTCCGCCGGCCCGACGGGCGGTACGACGGCGTCGAGTGCGCGGGCGAGCCCGTCCTCGGCACCGACGGCACGGTCGTCGCGCTGCGCATGCTGCTCCGCCCGGCCCCGCCGCACTGAGCGCACGGCCCCTCTCACCCCGAGCCCACAACCCCCGCCCCGCCGTACCGCGCCCGACGGCCCGGCCCGGGCCCGTACGTCCGCGGGCCCGTCAGGTCAGCCGGCGCCGGTTCTTGGCGTCCGCCGCCCGCAGCGCCCGGCCCAGCTCCTCCCGCAGCTCGTCCACCACGGGCAGCCCCCGGTACTGCGCGGTCAGCCGGTACATCTCGCGCAGCCGGTCCCAGGTCCGGTGCGAGGAGTTCTGGCCGATCAGGTTCATCACCATCTTGGCCTGGAACCGCGCCGCGTCCGGCTCGCCGGTGAGCAGGTGCACCGAGGCCAGGGTGATCCGGTCGAACAGCGCCGACCGCAGCTGCCCGGTCCCCTCCCGCAGGGTGATCACCCGCTCCGCGTGCCGGCGGGCCTCGGGGGCCGCCCCCGGGTCGTGCTCGGAGAGCGTGCGCAGCACCAGGGCCTGCATGCCGCGCAGTTCGGCCTCGTCGAACACCTGCATCCACGAGGGCGGTGGCTCCGGTGCCTCCTCGGTGAACAGGTCCTCGGCCTCCCCGAGCAGCCGGTAGGTGTCCTGGGAGTGCCCGATCGAGGCGTGCGCCCACGCCTCGACGGTGTTGAGCATGGCGCGCGTTCTGGGCAGCAGCCGGCCGCCGGCCGCCTTGGCCGCCGACATCAGGTCCAGCGCCTCGTCGGCCCGGCCCAGGTGCACCATCTGCCGCGCGGCCCGGGAGATCGCCTCGCCGGCCCGTGGCCGGTCGCCGGCCTCCTTGGCCGCGTCGGCCGCGATCATGAAGTACTTCTGGGCGGTGGGCTCCAGCCCCACGTCGTGCGACATCCAGCCCGCCAGCACCGCCAGGTTGGCCGCGACCAGCCACAGCCGCTGCTCCACCGCGGGTGCGTGCCGGTGCGTCAACAGGCCGCCGACCTCGTTCAGTTGACCGACCACCGCCTTGCGCTGCAACCCGCCGCCGCGGGCCGCGTCCCAGGCCCGGAACACCTGTACCGAGTGCTCCAGCGACTCCACCTCGTCGAGCCCGACCGGGCCCGCGTCGTACACGTCCGCCGCCGGGTGCGCTCCGCCCCCGGCGACCGCCTGTCGCGGCCCTGGGACGGAGGCCGCGTACGCGACCGCGTCCCCGCCCAGCCAGCCCTTCAGCGAGTCGGCGATGACCGCCCCGGCCGTGAGCGCGGCTCCGGCGCCCACCAATCCACGTCGGTTCAGCATGAGGTCCATTCCCGTGAACTCGGTGAGGACCGCGGCTGTTCGATCCGGCGACCATGGCACTGCTGCGGACGCGTCCGCTCCGGACCTGGTGGGCCGGTGTCGTTCCAGACCGAGGTCCTCAGTGGTGACGACACGGCCGAGCCGCTCCGTGAACACGGCCGCCAGCACCCTCGGCACCGGATCGCGCGGGATCTCCCCCTGCTCGATCCAACGCCGTACCCTCGACGTGTCGGTGGACAGCTGCAACTGCCCCATCGCGGCACCCCGACGGTTGACCAGCCGCGCCAGCTCGCCCTTCGACCATCCGGTCAGGACGAACAGGTCGGCCAGTCGGGTGTTGGGTTCCCTGCTCAACGAAGCCCCCAGGTTCCTCGGCTGATCCGAGGCTAGAGGCTCGGGCAAGTGCCGGGCGAGCATTCGCCACCGTTCGCCAGGCCCGCCAGACTACTAAGCCAGTGCCCGACGGGTGTGTTGTAGGGGTGCGCCACCTCGCCCCCCGGGTCGGGCGGTGTCCCACCAGCGTCGGGGCTGTCCCCCGACGGTGGCACGGGGCGCTCCCGGTCCTCACCCGAGGGGGTGGCGCGGCCGGGTGGCGCGGGAGCGCCGGGCACGGCCACGGCAGTCCGGCCGACCGCATTCCCCAGGGTGCGGACGGCCGGAGCACCGCCGACCAGGGGTTCCTGACCCCGCGTCCGTGCCCGGCGCCCGCGCACCACCGACCGCACCGCTACGGGGTACCGCGCGGAGCAGCGCACCGCACGACGTACCGCACCACCCGCAGGGCCGCCGTCACGCCAGGAAGCACACGGCACCGGCCCTCCCCCGCCCCCGCGGGGCAAGCACCCGCCGACGGACCGGAAGGGACCTCCCTCAGCCCATGTACTCCTCAGCGACGACCCCCACGCCCACCGCGACCCGCCCAGCGCTGCGCCCCCCCACCGCAGCCGCCGGCCGCACCGGCCCCAGGGCCGTGCCCCCGGCGAGCCGTCCCGCGGTCCCGCGCG
>NZ_LFVW01000982.1:0-2705 GCF_001182915.1 Kitasatospora sp. MY 5-36 | reverse complement strand
CCGGGCTGCGCGCCGTCGTCCTGGCCACCGCCGACGACCCGCACCGCGCCGCCCGCGCCCTGCACGCGGGCGCCACCGGCTGGGTGGCCAAGGAGAGTTCACTGGCCCGGCTGCTGGCGGTGGTCCGGGGCGTGCTGCGGGACGAGACGCACCTGCCGCCCGCGCTGCTCACCGGGGTGATCCGCGAGCTCACCACCGCCCGGCGGGACCGCACCGAGAGCGAGCGGCTGGTGGACACCCTGACGCCGCGGGAGAAGCAGATCCTGCGCTGTATGGTCGCGGGCCTCGGCCGGCAGGCCGTCGCGGAGCGGCTCTACCTGTCGCCGCACACCGTCCGGACGCACATGCAGAACGTGCTGGGAAAGCTCGGGGTGCACTCCACGCTGGCGGCCGTCGCGGTCGCCCGCCGGGCCGGGGTCAGCCCGGCCGAGCCGGCCGCGCCGCCGCCGTCCCCGGTGGTCGGCACCGTCGAACGGCCCTGACCCGCAAGCCCGGGCCCGGAGCCGTCAGCCCGGAGCCGTCAGCCCGGAGCCGTCAGCCCGGGATGTTGTCGAACGGGGCGACCAGCACGCGCAGCAGCGCGGCGAGTTCGGTCTGCTGGCCGGAGGTGAGCTGGGCGAGCAGTTCGCGTTCGTGCGCGAGCAGTCCGGCGAGCGCCTGGTCGGCGCGGTCGCGGCCGTCGTCGGTGAGCCTGACCAGCACGCCGCGACGGTCGTCCGGGTCGGGCAGGCGCTTGACCAGGCCCTTGCCGGTGAGGCGGTCGATCCGGTTGGTCATGGTGCCGGAGGTGACCAGGGTCTGGGTGAGCAGCTGGCCGGGGGAGAGCTGGTACGGGGAGCCGGCCCGCCGCAGGGCGGTCAGGACGTCGAACTCCCAGGGCTCCAGCCCGTGCTCGGCGAAGGCGGTGCGGCGGGCGCGGTCCAGGTGCCGGGCGAGCCGGCTGACCCGGCTGAGCACCTCCAGCGGCTCCACGTCGAGGTCGGGGCGCTCCCGGCGCCACGCTGCGACCAGCCTGTCGACCTCGTCCTCCATGACGATCAGTGTATCGGTGGATGTGTCGATGTGAAGTCTCTTGACATCGAGAAATGTGCCAGCAAGGCTAACGCTGGATATCTTGATATCGAGATACCTGTGAGGTGAACCATGACCACCCCCGTCTGGGACCCGGAGCAGTACCTGCGCTTCGCCGACGAACGCAACCGTCCGCTGCGCGAACTGCTCGCCCGCGTCCCCGCCCTCCCGCACCCCGGTGCCGAGGTGATCCTGGACATCGGCTGCGGCCCCGGCAACTCCCCCGCCGCGCTGCGCGAGCGCTGGCCGACCGCCCGCCTCACCGGCGTCGACAACTCCGCCCCGATGCTGGCCACCGCCCGTACCGGGGGCGAGCCCACGGCCGAGTACCTGCTCGCCGACGCCCGCGAGTACGACCCGGCCCCGGCCGGGCCCGACCTGATCGTCTCCAACGCCACCCTCCAGTGGGTGGACGGGCACCTGGCGCTGCTGCCGCGCTGGGCGGCGGCCCTCGAACCGGGTGGGGTGCTCGCCTTCCAGGTGCCCGGCAACTTCGACGCCCCCAGTCACACCCTGCTCGCCGACCTGCGCCGCAGCGCCCGCTGGCGGGGCCTGCTCAGCGAGAAGGCCGTCCGGGCCGGCGTCCACCCGCCCGAGCGCTACCTCGACGCCCTGGTCGCCGCCGACTGCCTGCCGGACGTCTGGGAGACCACCTACCGCACCCTGCTGCCGGGGCCGGACCCGGTGCTGGAGTGGGTCAAGGGCACCGCGCTGCGCCCGGTCCTCACCCGGCTCACCGACCCGGCCGACCGGGCCGCCTTCCTGGCCGAGTACGGGCGGCTGCTGCGCGAGGCCTACCCGGCCGGGCCGCACGGGACGGTCTTCCCGTTCCGGCGGATCTTCGCCGTGGGGATCAGGCGGCCGCGGGGGTGAGGCGGCTGCGGGGGTGAGGCGGCCGTACGGGTGAGGCGGCCGCGGGGCCGGGTCGGCCGGTGCGGCCCGGCCGGTCAGCCCTTGCGCTCGCCGACCAGCCGCGGGTGCCGCTCCAGGCCCTCCAGCCCGTGCCAGGCGAGGTTCACCAGGTGCGCCGCCACCGTCGCCTTGTCCGGCTTGCGGACCTCCAGCCACCACTGCCCGGTCAGCGCGACCATCCCGACCAGCATCTGCGAGTACATCGGGGCCAGCCGGGCGTCGAAGCCGCGGGACTTGAACTCCAGGCCCAGGATGTCCTCGACCTGCGTGGCGATGTCGCTGATCAGCGAGGCGAAGGTGCCGGTCGACTGGGCCACCGGGGAGTCCCGGACCAGGATCCGGAAGCCGTCCGTCGAGGTGTCGATGTAGTCCATCAGCGCGAAGGCGGCCTGCTCCAGCAGCTCGCGCGAGTGCCCGCCGGTCAGGGCCCCGGTGACCATGTCCAGCAGCAGCTGCATCTCGCGGTCGACGACCACCGCGTACAGCCCCTCCTTGCCGCCGAAGTGCTCGTACACCACGGGCTTCGACACCCCGGCGCGCTCGGCGATCTCCTCCACCGAGGTGCCGTCGTAGCCGCGCTCGGCGAAGACCGTCCGGCCGATCTCCAGCAGCTGTTCGCGCCGCTGCTTGCCGGTCATCCGGACCCGGCCGCCCCGGCGGCGGGCCGTCGGGGCCGGGCCGCCGCCGGCGCCCCGGTCCGGACCTCCGTCGTCGGTGCCGGC
>NZ_LFVW01000981.1:0-2533 GCF_001182915.1 Kitasatospora sp. MY 5-36 | reverse complement strand
GGCCCTGCGCGAGATCGCCGTCGCACGGGGCGCCGCCGGAACCGCCCGAGCCGGAGCCGGTCTTGACGGGCTGGCCGTCCTTCACGGTGCAGTCCAGCGGGCTGCCCGCCTTGTCGCAGGGGCTCGGCATCGGGGCGTTCTTGAGGACGGTCAGCTCCCCGGCCGAGTTGAAGGTCGGGTTGGCGCAGTTGGCGAGGGTGTCGGGGTCGACCGGGCTGGCGTTGCCGGGGATGTTCCTGGTCTGCAGCAGACCGCCCTTGACCAGGCCGCGCGGGATCGGCGAGTAGCCGAGGTCGTCCGCCTTGCCCTGGCCCTCGCACAGCACGTAGGAGAGGAAGCGGCTGAGCGCGGAGCCCTTGTCGTTGTTGAAGCGCGGCGGCGGGGGTGCCGAGGCTCCGGCGCGCGGCACGATCAGGTAGCTGTAGCTGGAGATCGGGTAGGCGCGCGGGTCGTCCATGGTGTAGACGCCGTCGAGGTTCTGCTGCAGGTAGTTCGGGTCGTTCGCGGGGGTGCCGTCGTCCACGCCGCGGATCTTGGCGGCGGTGAGCGCGACGGCGACGTTGGAGGCGGTCGGCAGCGAGTAGTACCCGGCCTGGTTGAGCACCTTCACGACCGGCCAGTTGCTGCGCTTGGCGAAGGCGTACTCGTCGTAGCCGATGGTGCCGACGTTGGTCGGGGACTTGATGTAGCCGGCCACCACGTCGGAGCCGTTCTGCGCGGTCATCCGGCCGGAGGGCGGGAAGAACTCGGTGTAGTCACCGCAGCTCACGCCGTTGACGGACTTGCAGTAGGCGTCCCACTGGTCCTTGTGGGTGTGCTCCATCCAGCGGGTGAACTGCGCGGTGGCGCCGGAGCCGTCGGAGCGGACCACCGGGGTGATCGGCAGGCTGGGCAGCGGCTTGCCGTAGTCGTTGGTGATCTTCGGGTCGTTCCAGTTGGTGATCTTGTTGGTGAAGATGTCCACGACGGTCTGCGGGGAGAGCCGCAGGTCGCGGACCTGCTTGCCGCCGACCACCAGGTTGTACATGAAGGTGGTGCCGCCCGCGGTGATCGGGACGTAGGAGAAGCCCCAGGTGGGCTTCTCCGCGCTTCCGGTCCCGGACGCCTGGCCGCCCTGCCCCACCCCGCTGTCCTGCCCCGAGCGGAACGGCACGTCCGAGGCCGTGAAGTCGTCCTGCCCGTTCGACCAGGCGGTGCGACCGGCCGCGGAGCCGACCGGGCTGAAGTTGATCTGGATGCCCTGCGGGGAGACGTCCTGCCGCCACTGGTCGATGGCAGGACCGGCCCAACTGGAGCCGTCCGCGCTCAGCGAGACGGAGGCCGCGAACGCCGGGGACTGCCCCAGCAGCGGGGAGGCCGCCGCGAGCATCAGGGACATCGTCCCCGCCAGCAGCCGGGCCACGGAGCGACTGAGGCCCCTGGACATGTGAACTCCTCTGGTACGGAGGGTGGTTGGTCTGGACATCAGTGCTTCGCCTGCGAGTGGAGGGCGTACGGACGGGCGATGCCCCCGAGGGCGGCCGCCTCCTGGCGGCGGGCCTCCCGGTTGATCCGGCGCTTCTGGGCCCGGGTCAGCTGCCCGGGACGGCGGCCGCCGAGCATGCGCGCGGTGACGAAGAGGATCAGCACCACGGCCATCAGGGTCAGGCCGGCCGCGAAGCCGCGCGCGATCATCCCGTCGTACGGCTGCTTGACGTAGTTCCAGATGTACAGCGGCAGCGACACCTGCTGCGCGTCGAACGGGCTGGCGTTGAACCGCGGGGTGAAGCCGGAGGTCAGCAGCACCGGCGAGGTCTCGCCGACGCCGCGCGCCATGCCGAGCACCACCGCGGTCACCAGACCGGGCCGGGCGGTCGGCAGCACCACGTTCCACACCGTGCGCCACTGGCTGCCGCCGAGCGCGTAGGAGGCCTCCCGCAGGGTGCCGGGCACCAGCCGGATGACCACCTCGGCGGCCCGGGTGACGATCGGCATCATCATCACGGTGAGCGCGAGCGAGGCCGCGAAGCCGCTCTTCTCGAAGCCGAAGGTGAGGATCACGATGCCGTAGACGAACAGGCCGGCCACGATGGACGGCAGCGCCGTCATCGCCTCGACCAGGGTGCGCACCGGGCGGGCCGCCCGGCCGCCGACCTCGGACATGAAGACGGCCGCCGCGATGCCCAGCGGAACGGCGAACAGGGAGGCCAGGCCCAGCTGTTCGAGCGAACCGACGATCGCGTTGAGCGCGCCGCCGGAGGTGAGCGGGTCGAGCGGGCCGGTGCGCTCCATCGACTCGGTGAAGAAGTTGAGGTGCTGGGCCGCCTCCCAGCCCCGGCTGGCGACGTAGCCGATCTGGTCGGCGGTCAGCGCGACCACCAGCAGCCCGGAGCTCCAGGCGACCACGGCGACCAGCCGGTCCCGCACCATCATCGGGTTCCACTGGAGCCGGCCGAGCAGGTAGTAGCCGGCCAGGAAGAGCAGGTACCAGCAGAGCAGGAAGCCGAAGGCGCCGCTGAACGGCAGCACCCGCTCGTAGAGCACCCAGTCCAGC
>NZ_LFVW01000980.1:0-2727 GCF_001182915.1 Kitasatospora sp. MY 5-36 | reverse complement strand
GGCTGCTCGGCACCGCCGCGCGCCGCGAGGCCCCGACCGCGACGGCCCTGTACTCGGCGGCGCACGCCGAGGCGGCCCTGCGGCTCGGCGAGCCGACCACGGCGGCCGAGCACAGCCGGGCCGCGCTGACCCACCTCAGCCCCACCTCCTGGGGCATCGCGGTGGGCCTGCCGCTGGGCACGCTGGTCATCGCCGAGAGCCGCACCGGCGAGCACCGCTCGGCCGCCAAGCACCTCACCCACGCCGTCGGTGAGGCGATGTTCCAGAGCCTGTACGGGCTGCACTACCTGTTCGCCCGCGGCGAGCACTACCAGGCCACCCGGCACGGCCACGCGGCACTCGCCGACTTCCTGTCCTGCGGCGAACTGCTGCGCACCTGGGGCCTGGACGGCGCCGGGGTGGTGCCCTGGCGCACCCAGGCCGCCGACGCCTGGCTGCGGCTGGACAACCGGGACCGCGCCTGGCGGCTGATCCACGAACAGCTCAGCCGGGCCGACGCCGACCTGCCGCACAACCGCGGCCCGGCGCTGCGGCTGCTCGCCGCGGCCGGGCCGGCCGGGCGGCGCGGCCCCCTGCTCACCGAGGCCGTCGACCTCACCGAGGCCTCCGGCGACCGCTACGAGCAGGTGCGGGTGCTCACCGACCTGAGCCGGGTGCACCAGGGCTCCGGCAACAGGCGCCGGGCCCGGCTGCTGCTGCGCCAGGCCCTGCACGTGGCGAACATGTGCGCCCTGCGGCCGCTCGTCCAGGAGCTGCTGTCGGTCTCGGCGGACCTCGGCGAGAGCGGCCCCGCCGCCGACGCGCGGGAGCCGGGCGGGGTCGACGCGCTCACCGAGTCCGAGCGGCGGGTCGCCTCGCTCGCCGTACTCGGCTACACCAACCGCGAGATCGCCGGACGCCTGTACGTCACGGCGAGCACCGTGGAACAGCACCTCACCCGGGTCTACCGCAAGCTCGGGGTACGCCGACGCAAGGACCTGCCCGCCGATCTGTGGGCCAACCTGAGGAAGACGGGATGACGACGCCGATGACCACGCCGACCGCCACCAGCCTGACGGTGCACGACGGCACCGGGCCCGACCTCGCCCGGGCCCTGGCGGGCCTGACCGCCGGCCAGCAACCGCGGTGGCCCGATCAGGAACGGGTGCACGAGGTGCGCGCCGCGCTCGGCGCCCTGCCGCCCCTGGTGGAGCCCGCCGCCGTGGACCGGCTCCGGGAGCGCCTGGCCGAGGCCGCGCTCGGCCGGGCCCTGGTCGTCCAGGGCGGGGACTGCGCCGAGACCTTCGCCGGCAACACCCCCGAGCACGTGCGCGCCAACCTGCACGCCCTGCTGCACTGCGCGACCCTGTTCGAGGTCGCCTCCGGCCTGCCGGTGGTGCCGGTCGGACGCGTCGCCGGGCAGTACGCCAAGCCGCGCTCCAGCCCGACGGGCCCGGACGGGCTGCCCTCCTACCGGGGCGACATCGTCAACGGCCTCGCGGCGACGGCCGAGGCCCGCACACCGGACCCGCGGCGGATGCTCACCGCGTACGACGGCGCCGGCGCCGCGCTCGACGTGCTGGACTCGGTGGCCGACGCGACCCGCACCGAACTGTTCGCCGGTCACGAGGCCCTGCTGCTCGACTACGAGGTGCCGCTGGTGCGCGACGGGTACGCGCTGTCCGGCCACTTCCTGTGGATCGGCGAGCGGACCCGCGAACTCGACGGCGCGCACGTCGCCCTGGCCCGCCGGATCGCCAACCCGCTGGGCCTCAAGCTGGGCCCGTCCACCACCCCGGAGCAGGCCGTCGCCTACGCCGAGGCGCTGGACCCGGACCGCGTCCCCGGCCGGCTGACGCTGATCAGCCGGATGGGCGCGGACCGGGTGTCCGACGTGCTGCCGCCGCTGGTGGAGGCGGTGTCGGACGCCGGGCACCCGGTGGTCTGGCTCTGCGACCCGATGCACGGCAACACCGAGACGGCGGCCGGCGGGCTGAAGACCCGCCGCTTCGACCGGATCGCCGCCGAGGTGAGCGGGTACTTCGCCGTGCACCGGGCGATAGGCAGCCACCCCGGCGGCCTGCACCTGGAACTGACCGGCGACGACGTGACCGAGTGCCTCGGCGGTCGCGAGGACCTGCGCGAGGAGCAGCTCCCCGAGCGCTACCTGACCGGCTGCGACCCGCGGCTGAACGGGCGCCAGACCCTGGACCTGGCGCGCGTGGTGGCGGAGATCCTGCTGGAGCACTCCGCCCGGCGGGCGCCCGTGGCGGTCTGAGGACCGCCCACCCGGACCGACGGCCCGCTCCTCCACGCGGAGGGGGAGCGGGCCGTCAGCATGTGCGCGGGAGGGAGAGGTCAACTCCCCACTGGCTCCGGCGGGTTCAGACGGACGGGCCGTCAGGCGGCGAGGTCGGTGCGGAGCGCTTCGAGGAGCGTGGCCAGCTCCGTCCGGTCCGCAGCCGCGCCGTAGACGTAGAAGTCGGGCCGGACCAGCACCGCGACCGCCCCGGCCTCGGCCAGGTACGGCAGGTACACCCCGTCGGTGTCGCCCACCGCGCCCGCCGGGGGCTCCTCGTCGGCGGCCGCGAGTACCCTCACCGCGTGGCCGCCGAGGTCGGCCAGCCAGGCGCGGTCCCCGGCGGTGAGCAGGCTCTCCGGCGGCTCGGTGGTGAGCAGCACGAAGCCGCGCCCCACCACGTCGTCGAAGAGCCCGGCGGGCCGGCCGGCCGCCGTCACCCGCCCCTG